>JAKLHU010000216.1 GCA_022709995.1 Verrucomicrobiota bacterium
GGTCAGTTTCTTGATGGCTTCGGTGGCCGCGTCAATGACGCTGCCCAGGACTTTTTTCAATACCTGCGCCGAAGCCTCGGGCGGGGACACGGCCTTTTCCTTGCCGATGTCACTGAGGGCTACCGTCGGCAGCGGCACGGGCAGGGCTGCGCCTTGCAACAGCGTCGAACTCAACTTGATCTGGCCATTGGAAACCGTGACGTGATCAATGACGACCTTTTTGCCCGGCTTCTTTTCTTCTTTGTCGTCTTCCTTGTCCTTGCCGTCGCCCTTCGGCAGAAAAGCGTCGACATTGTCCTGGATGACGCCGATGTTGGAGTTGGTCAGGCTGCGCTCATAGGTGATTTGCGGAGCATCGACGATGACTTCATAAATATGGATAGTGTCGGAGAAAATGCTTTTCGGGTCAAGCTTCACCAGGACCTTGCCCAGCTGCATGGCGGAATCGGTTTTGTAGCCATCGGGATTGCCAATGACGAGATTGTCGATGACGAGTTGTCCGCGCAGGAGGGACAGGTCAATGTTGTCCACCGTGATCGGCGACTTCGTGACCTGCGAACCGACCGTCTGCACGCCGGTTTTAATGATTTTCCCCAGGGAGGACAAGACAATGACCAGGGCGACAACCAGGACAATGGCGGCAACCACCACCGTCATGATGATTTTCTTCTTTTTGCCCGAGCCGCAGCAGCAACTGGAACAGGAAGTCTTCGCGTGGTCGGAATCTTTGCATTCAGGAGTCGTCATGATCGTTCATCCTTGTGGTAATAAAACTGCCTGTCGGGAGAAAAAATTAACTTTACAACCCTGTTTAGTATAATCCCGTCCGACTGTTCTGCAAGTCGAAGGCTGCCGTTTCCCAATCCAGTGGTAATCCTTCGCTCGTGGTATGCACATGCCATGCCGGGGAGTGGAATTACCTTCTGATGCCGGGCGGGCTGGCGGCGGACGCGGCAATCTGGTTCACAGCCACTGCCGGCCGGCCGCCACCAGCAGCGCCTCGGCCTGGACCGGGCCGTCGGAACCGGGAGCGTAGGGCACCAGCGGCGAATCCTGCGGCTGGCTCTTCCACCAGTCCAGGACAGGCTGATACAGTTCCCAGGCCGCGAGAATGATGTCGCTGCGGATAAACAGGGTCTGGTCAACCAGCGAACAGTCCAGGAGGAGACGGGCATAGGCGTCCAAAGGCTTTTCCCCGGAATCCTGGTATTGGTAATTGAGCGTCAGAGCGCCCATGCAGAGTTTCGGACCGGCCTTCTTGGCCTGCAGGGTCAGGCCCATGCCCTCGGCGGGCTGGATGCGCAGGTGCAGCACGTCCTGCTGCAAGTCGCCCGCGGCGATGTTCGGGAAGATCGAATGCGGGACATGCTTGAAGACGACATGAATGGACGTGCTTTTCCGGGCCAGCTTCTTGCCGGCCCGCAGGTAGAAGGGAACGCCTTTCCAACGCATGTTGTCGATGTGCAGACGCAGAGCGGCGAACGTCTCCGTCTGCGAGTCCGAACCCACCCCGGGTTCCCGGCAATAGCCGTCATATTGCCCGCGGATGATGCCGGCCGGTCCCGAAGCCGGCAACAGCGGTCGCACCGAGCGCAGAAGCTTCAGCTTCTCGTCGCGGACGGCGTCGGCGGCAAAGGTCGACGGGCATTCCATAGCTACCAGGGACAGCATCTCCAGCATGTGGTTCTGGAACATGTCGCGCAGAATCCCGGCCTGGTCAAAATAGCCGGCCCGGTTTTCCACTCCGATGGCTTCGGCCGCCGTGATCTGGATGTTGTCGATATAGTGGGCATTCCAGATCGGCTCGAACATCACGTTGGCAAAGCGCAGCAGAAAGATGTTCTGGACGGTTTCCTTGCCAAGGTAGTGGTCGATGCGGTATATCTGCTTTTCCTGTAGATACAGGTGCAGAAGCCGGTCGAGCTGCCGGGCGCCGGCCAAGTCGAAGCCGAACGGCTTTTCAAAGACCACGTGCCGCCAGCTTTTTTCGCCGGGTTCCTGCAGCAGCCCGGCGGAGTGCAGTTCGCGGGTAATGTCCGGATACAGCGTGGCCGGCACGGCCAGGTAATAGAGCCTGGGCAGGCACGTGCCCTGGCACGCGTCCAGCCCTTCCAGGCGGCGGGCCAGAGATTGGTAGGTGTCGGCCTGGGCGTAGTCGACGGTCTGGTAAAAAACCAGGTTCAGAAACGCCGCGACCTGGGCCGGCGGCTCGCCGGACAGCCCTTCGGCCAAGTGGGCCCGGAACGACTCGTCCGTGAACGGCTGTCGGGCGCACCCGAGGATTCTGGTCTGGTCCGCCAGCAGACCGCGCTGATGCAGCGCCAACAGCGAGGGAAACAGCTTGCGCCGGGCCAAGTCGCCCGACGCGCCGAAAATCACCATCTGAAAAGGCCCCGGGTGCTGTTCGACGCAGAGCGTCTCCTGCCATTCAATCCGGTTGTCTTGCTTCATGTTGGCGCCATCCCGTCTTCCGGTTTGCGGCCCGCCATCGATCCGTATCTGAAGCCGTAAGCCAGCCCGGAATCAGGCGTTCTGCTCCGGCGGTCTGGCAGGCGAGTCCGCCGCTCCCGGCGGCGGGGTGATCCGGCAGCGTTGGCGAGCCGATTCGACGATGCGGTTGATCAGCCAGTCGTAACTCAGGCCCTGCAAGCGGCAGAGTATGCAGAGGTCGGAATAACTGGGATTGAGCCCGGCCAGGGGGTTGACCTCCAGAAAATGCGGTTTTCCGGCGGCGTCCATCCGGATGTCGACCCGGCCTGCGTCCAGGCAGTTGAGGGCGGCCCAGGCCTGCGTGGCGACCTGCGCCACGCCGGGTTCGTCAACGATACGGTAGTCGACCCTGTTTTCATATTGCTGTTTGTTGTCATAGGTATAGCCCAAGGCGTCTGCCTGTTCCAGCAGCACGACCTCCATCACCCCCAGCACCTCGGCGTCGCGGCCATTGCCAAGCAGGCCGACCGTGAATTCGCGGCCGGACAGATAGCGCTCCACCAGCACCGGCTGCTTGAATGCCGACAGGGCGGAAAGGCAGTAGCGGACCAGCTCCTGCTGGTCGTGAATCAGGGACATGGCGGTGATGCCGCGGCTCGTGCCCTCCGCGACCGGCTTGGCAAACAGCGGGTACTCCAGATTCACCTGCCGGCAGTCGGCCATAGTCCGCACGACGGCAAAGTCCGCCACCGGCACGCCGTGGCCCTTCATGACCGCGTTGGTCAGGGATTTGTCCAGGGCGACCGCCAGGACCTCGGTGTCGGAAAAGGTGTGGGGAATGCCGAAGGCGTCCAGCAGGGCTGGAATCTGGGCTTCGCGGCCGGCGCCGTTCAGGCCCTCGGCAATGTTGAAGACCAGATCCCAGCGTTCGCCGTTGAGCAGCCGAGCCATCAGGCTTTCCAGATTGCCGATGCGGACGACGTCCTGGCCGCCGCGCGTCAGCGCCGCGGCCAGGCTGTCGACGGTTTCCTCGCAGTCGAATTCGGCTACCTGCTCGACGGTGAATCCCCGGGCGAGGTATTCACTGCGCAGATTGTACGTCAAGCCAATCAGCATTCGGCCGATCCCTTGTCCGGATAGCGATACAGTTCGCCGGCGTAGTTTTTCAAGATGAGGTTGTCTTGGTCGTAGCCCTGGACATACTTCGGGAGAAGCGGCACTTTGCCGCCGCCGCCGGGGGCGTCGATGACATAATGCGGAATGGCATATCCGGAAATGAAGCCGCGCAGACCCCGGATCAGGTCGAGGCCGGTCTGGACCGAGGTGCGGAAATGCTTGGAGCCGCGGATGGGGTCGCACTGGAAGAGATAGTAGGGCTTGACGCGGATGGCCAGCAGGCCCATCAGCAGCTCGCGCATGGTCTGGACATTGTCGTTGATGCCTTTGAGAAGCACGGTCTGGCTGCCCAGGGGGATGCCGGCGTTGGCCAGCAGCCGGCACGCCTCGGACGTCTCCGGAGTCAACTCCCGCGGATGCGTGAAATGAAGGCTCAGGTACAAGGGGTGATACTTCCGCAGCATGTTGACCAGATTGGGCGTCACCCGCTGGGGCAGGACCGCCGGGACCTTGCTGCCGAGACGGATGATCTTCACGTGCTTGATGGCGCGCAGGCGACTCAGGAGCCCTTCCAGCGGCGCCAACGGCAGGGTGAGCGGGTCGCCGCCGGAGATGAGCACGTCCTCGACTTCCGGGTGCCGCTCGATGTACTCGATGGCCGCAATCCAGTTGTTCCGGCAATTCTCCCGATGGACTTTGCCGATCAGCCGCGAGCGCGTGCAATAGCGGCAGCAGACGGAGCAGAAATCCGTGACCAAAAAAAGGACGCGGTTGGGGTAGCGATGGACGAGGCCGGGAACAGGGCTGCAGCCCTCTTCGTTGAGAGGGTCTTCCTGCTCGTCGTCCGCCATCTCGAATTCCTGGCACGACGGCACCACGGCCTGCCGGATCGGATCAGCCGGGTCATCCGGGAAAATCAGGCTGAGATAGTAGGGCGTGATCGCAAACGGCAGGCTTCGCCGACCGCGCGTGAGCGCGTTCAGTTCGTCCTCGTGGAGAGGAAAGTGACGTTGGAACTGCTCGGCGCTCTGAATGCGGTTCTTGATCTGCCAGCGCCAGTCGCTCCACTGTTCGTCAGTCACACCGGGAAAATGCGCCTGCTTGAATTGCTTGGTCTGTTCCCCGATGACGGAGAAAGTAGCCCGGTAGTTCACCGGTCGGAATGGGGTCGGGAGACTTTCCAGAAGGGCCACCCGAGGATCTTCTGG
>JAKLHU010000217.1 GCA_022709995.1 Verrucomicrobiota bacterium
AGCTGCTGGCGGAGCGTCTGGCCGACCAGGCCATCGGCACGCTGGTCAGCGGGCACATCCACCGGGACGAAAACAATGGCCCCTACCAGGTCATCCGCGGACTTGACCCGGACAAGGCGATCGGCGGCCCGCCCGCCTTCGTCATCATGGACAACGCGAGCGGCGCCTGGCGCCGCGAGGACGTCGCCTGCGGCTTTGCCGACCCCACGACCTGGCCGGCGGCGGAACGCGCCGAATGGCTCGGCCGACTCGGCATCTCCGGCATGAAAGACACGCTGGCGGCCCTGGCCGCCGCCGCCGAACACGGCGTTCCCGGCTTTGAAATCCGCGCCGGCGAATCCCTGGCACTGCCCGCGGCGGCCCTGGCTGCTGCGGTTGACGCCTGGCGGCGACGCGGCGGCCGGCATCTGTCCGTCCACCTGCCCGCCATCGGCCTCGACGCGGGCGGGACCGTCGCCGTGCCGGCCGAAATGCCAGCCGCGATTGCTCTGGCTCGCCAGCATCGGGCCTGCGCGGTCACGATTCACCCCCCGGGAGCGCCGCTCGCCACACTGCGGTCTGACGGCAGCCTGTACACGACCCTGCTGGACGCCTGTGAACAGGCCCTCCGCCCACTGGCCAAAGCCGGCATCGCCATCGGCGTCGAAAACATGCATCTGCGGCGCGGCGAGCCGGCGGATGAAAGGCGCTTTTTCGGCTATACGCCCTTGGAATGCCGGGAATGGATAACGGCCCTGCGGCAACGCCTCGGCAACCAAGCCGTCGGCTTCCACCTGGACATCGGCCACGCGCGCAACAACCACCACCTGGCCAGCCGCTACAACATCAGCGAATGGTATGCCGAACTGGGCCCCTGGCTGACCGGATGCCACCTGCACCAGTTTGCCCAGGTGGACGGCAAAAACCAAAACCATTGCCCGCTCAAAGAGCTTTTCGGCCGCAGCATTTCGCTCAGTTCCTTCTTCATCGCCTGGCAGCGGCGCCAGCTGGCGCACGTGCCGATGTACTTGGAAATCAGGACGGCGCCGGCCATCGAGAGCTATCTGGCCCTGCGCGGCATCCTGTCCTGAACCGCCCGGCGGCCGGAACCGGGCGTGATTCGGGGCGTCCCCAAGGCCAGAAGGCAAGACCGAAGGCGCGGACCGCCCCGCGGCGGGGCTTGCCTTACTGCTTCAGCTCCAGGACGATCGTCCCATTCGGCGGGAGTTTGGCGCAGAATACCGTGTTGCCGTCTTCGTGCCGCAGCTGCACCGGCAGGCAGGGATAATCCGTCAACGCCCGGACCGCTTGAAAATGGCCGCGACAGCGGAATTCCGGAGTGAGATAGCGGCCCTTTTCATTGCGGGCAAAAAGGTGCAGGCAGCCGGCAGCCGGCCGGAAGCCCCAGACTTTGACCGCGGAGTCTTCGGTTGACAGCGCCGCCGGACAGCCACATTGGCGGACGGCGGCGGCCATCTGGCGCAGGAACGCCTCTTCCGGCATGGCTTCCGGCAACTCGTCGAGCCAGCTGTGGACCTCGTGCTCCGGGCGCGGCGCCAGCTCCGCATAGCCCTCGCCGACCACCTGCGACTGCACGTGGATGCGATAGCCAAAACGATTGTCCGCCTGCAGGCCCAGCAGCAGCACCGGCCCCGCCGTATAATTGGCCAGGTCGTTCTGCGCCGTTTCCGAAAGATAAACGGGATGGATGACCGCCACCGGCCCGGTCAGCCGGGGCAGGTCGGCGATGTCAGCCAGGACCGGACAAATCGCGTTGTAGGCGTGCAAACGGCAATGCAGACGGAAACTGCTCATGGGGCGTTTCGTGAAATACGCGGCCTCCTCCCGCAGCAGGGCCTCGTGCGACCAGAGGAGCGTCACCTGCGGAAACGACCCCGGCTCGGCGTTGAACGCGGCTTGATAAAAACCGTCGATGGCCTCCCATTCGCCCGGCCGGATGCCGTCGGCCAAGCAGGTCATGACGCCATCCAGGCAGCGTCGGCGCTGATAAAAGACATTGGCGAAAGCCTGCATGTCGGACTCCAGGCGGGTCGGAGCATGGCGCAGAGCGCTGTATTGCTCAAGGCCGTCCTTGACACCGTTCAGCAGAATCAGCCGGCACTCGGGAACGTCGGCCTTCAGGCGGGCAATGGTCGCCATGAACTGGTCGGCGCCGGAAGTCGGGGATTTGATCCACCCCTCCAGCTCCAAAACGGCGGCGGTGGCTTCCACGACGAACGTCCTGACCCCGGCCTCGGCCAGCAACCGGTAGTCGACGCCGTAGCGGAAACGCGCCTCGAAGGGATCGCGCGTCCAAATGCTGTTGAAGACGTGCTCCTTGCCGAGGCGCGCCAGCATCGCCATGCCTTTCCGCCAGAACTGCTGGTGCCGCCGCGTATGAAAATCCACCCACTCCAGGAAGGCATGCCGAAGAATCCAGGCCGACTGCGTGGCCCGGTCGCCGGGATGCACGGCCACGCCGGTGGCCGCAATGAACTGCCCCACCATGTCATCGGAAAAATCGCCCCGGTTGATGGGAAACCGGGGATGGGCGAAGCCGTCGGCTGCATGCAAACCGTCAAAATCATAGTCCACCAGAACTTTTCCCAGCTGGGCAAAAAAGAAATCCTCATAGAGAGTGCCGTCGGCCAGGTGTTTCCAAGGGCAGATGGAGCTGGCGAGCTGGCCGTTGTCGAGGACATAGAGCACCTCGGGATGGGCATCCAGCCAGAAGACGCCTGGGCGAAAGCCGAAGCGGGCGGCGGTCGCCTCGGAGAGGACCTGGTCAAAGACGCTCGGATAGACTTTCACATGGTGCCGGTGCAGCTCGGCGATCAGATCGCGCAGCTGGTAGCGGGTCCAGTCTTGCCGGGAACGCTCCTCATTGAAAGAGCGGCCGCAGTAGCTGCACTGCTGCGGCCCCAGCAGGCCATCCGTCCGCAGATCCTGATGGGCATGGATCAGCTCCGTGTTCCAAAGCAGCAGCGACACCGCTTCCGGCTTGACCGGCATGCGCCCCAGCAGCTCGGCGACGCCGAAGTCGGCCGCCGTGTTGTCAAAACCAATAAGCTCAATCCACAGCAGTTTGGCAAAAGATGACATCGGCGGCTTCCCTGAGTTGAGAATGGAATATTCAATCCGCCCCTGACGGGCGCATTCCGCCCGGGGGCCTGCCCGCGGCGCCCCCGCGGAACCTGGTTCCGTGAGTGACAGCCGGCTGTTCAGACCAGAATTGACATGCTATATTGAATCTTCAGGCTTATTTCCGCGCCAAGTCGGCCGGCCGGCAGGGCGCCGGCCCAGCCCGGCAAAACCACCATTCATGAGCGAAATCGAGGATCTGGAACCATCATGACGAACCGTTTCACCCTTTTCCCAGGCGGCAAAAGCAAAGTCCTGACTTTGAGCTACGATGACGGCAACATCGCCGACCGGCGCCTGGTCGACATCTTCAACCGCCATGGGCTGCGCGGCGCCTTCCACCTAAACAGCGCCTATCTCGACAAAGACAACAAAGTCACCCGGGCGGAACTGCCGAGCCTGTACGCCGGCCACGAAATTTCCTGCCACACGTGCACGCATCCATCCCTGCATCAAGTCGCCAACGAAGAGATGATCCGCGAACTGCTCGACGACCGCCGGGCCCTGGAAGACATCGCCGGCGCCCCCATCCGCGGACTGTCCTACCCGAACGGCCGCTTTGACGACCGCGTCGTCGAAGTCATCCGCCTCTGCGGCTTCGCCTACGCGCGCACAACCATCGCCACCGCCGCCTTCGGCCTGCCTGCCGATCCCCTGCGCTGGGCCGCCACCGGACACCACAAGCACGACATTCTCGCCAAAGGCCGCCAGTTCCTCGACCTGCCCCCCGGCCGCGAACCGAGCCTCTTCTATGTCTGGGGACACAGCTATGAATTCGACCGCGAAAACAACTGGCAGCTGATGGAGGACTTCGCGACGCTGATGGAAAACCACAACGACCTCTGGTACGCCACCAACATTGAAATCATCGACTACCTCGCGGCCGTCCGACGGCTCGTCAGCTCGGTCGACGGCGGCATGCTGAACAATCCCAGCGCCATCCCGGTCTGGGTCGCTCACAATGGCAGCCCCGTCGAAATCCCGGCTGGCAAGACGGTGAAATTCGATCGCTGACCAGCACCGCCTCGGCTTACGGCGGCGGCGGCCCCCGCGGGCGACCGCCGCCGGCCTGGCCGGCGGGCGGCGCCCAGGTGGACTCAGGCGATGACCTTGGTCCACAAACCGTGCAGATTGCAGTACTCGCGCACAATCATGCCCGGCTTGACGGTGACATAGAATTCGGCCTGCGGAGCAGCGCCGGGCTTGAGGTAGAAGCGGTTGACATAGTCCCCATTGATGATTTCAATCCAGACGATGTGATGCTCCTCCGTCATCGGATGCGCGACGGAACCAACCTTGACCAGGGTGCCGTTGCCTTTGGCTTCGACGACGGGGACGTGCTTCTCCTTGGAGGCATCGACCGTGTTTTCGGCTTGCAGCTGCATCGGCTTGCCGCAGCAGGACGGAACTGCTGCCGGCGTCTGAATCTCAACCACGGAACCACACAGCGAACACGCATAAATCTGCTGACGTTTGACTTCCATTTCGGCTTTCTCCTCTGCGGACGACTTGTTTCATTCCTTTGGCCGCGTCACGGTGGCGCGGTGGCGCGGCGGCTCCCTTTGCGCTTCACGTCCATCGCGTCGACGGACGTCCGCCCTGACCCTAATGCAGCCTCCTGACCTTGTCG
>JAKLHU010000218.1 GCA_022709995.1 Verrucomicrobiota bacterium
CGTCGCCGCAGGCGACATCCGGGTTGCAGGTGCAGAGGTAGACCTTGCCTGCGCCGCCGGTGGCCAGGAAGGTGTAGGAGCTCAGGAACGTTTTGATTTCCTCGGTGGCGGTGTCCATCACATACGCGCCCAGGCAGATGTTGTCCCCATGCCAGTCCAGGTGCCGGCTGGAAATGAGGTCAACGGCCAGGTGATGTTCAAGGATGGTGATGTTCTGGTTTTCGCGGCAGCGCGCAAGCAGGACGTCGCTGACTTGGCGGCCGGTGATGTCGCCGGCATGGAGGACGCGCCGGGCCGAATGGCCGCCTTCCCGGCCCAGGTCGAACTGCTGCGCCTGCTCGGGCGAGGACGAATCGAGGATTTCCCCGCGCCGGGTGAACTGGAGGCCGTATTTCTCCAGGTCGCGGACGCGGGCCGGGCCGGCCTTGATGATGTCCCGGACGGCATCCGGGTGGCAGAGGCCGGCCCCGGCGGTGATGGTGTCGGCGATGTGGGCGTCGAAGGTGTCGTCCTGGTCAATGACGCAGGCGATGCCGCCCTGGGCGTAGCGCGTGTTGCATTCATCCGCCCTGGTCTTGGTGACGACGATGACTTGGCCGAACTGGGCGGCTTCCAGGGCCGCGGTCAGGCCGGCGAGGCCGGAGCCGATGATAAGATAGTCGCAGTGAATGCGTTTCCTGGTATTCAAAGGTTCGGTCATTGCGCTGATCCTTGTCTAAAGGTGGAAGGGCAGCCGCGGCCGGCTGGCGGAGCCATGCGGTTCAGGCTTTGGCGCTGACGGCGCTGACGCCTTCCAGGACGGCGGCCGGCTGCCGGTTCTGGGGGTCGCAGTCGGAACTGAAGCGGACTTCGCCTTTCAGCAGGTCGAGAATGTTGCCGGCCAGCATGACGTTTTTCAGGCGGCCGGTGATTTCGCCGTTTTCGATCAGATAGCCGAGGGCGAGGTTGGCGGAAAAGTCGCCGTTGATGATGTTGCTCTGGCCAAATCCGAGCAGCCCCTTCAGATAAATGCCTTTTTTGATGGAGCCGAGGAGCTGGGCGGCGGTTTCGTGGCCGGGTTGGACCAGCATGGTGTAGGGCGAGCAGGCGGAATTGCCGGTCGGCTCCTGGCCGGCGAGTCTGGCCGTGTCGAGGTCATACAGGAACGTCTTGAGGACGCCGTTTTCCACCAGCCAGCGTTTTTGGGTCGGGATGCCGGCGGAGTCAAACGGGGCCGAAGACGACGCAAAGTCGAGGTGGGGGTTGTCCAAGATGCTGAGGTTGCCGGCAAAGCATGCTGTTTCGAGGCGGTCTTTCAGGGGCGAGTCGCCTTTGAACACGTTGCGGCCATTGATGCCCAGGGCGATCGGGAGGAGGAACCGGCTCAGTTCACGCGGCGGCACGAAGACCGGCCAGGCGCCGTCTGGGATGGTGGCGAAGCGGCTGGCGTGCCGGAGGTCGAAGAGGATTTCGCGGACCAGATAATCGGGGTCATAGAGGTTGTTCCATGCGTTCCAGCCCCGGCCGGCGTGGCTGAACATCATGTCCGTGCCGGTCGTTTTCTGGATGGCCAGGCCCAGGCCCCAGGCGGTGGAGCGGTTTTCATGCATCAGGCCGGCGCTGTTGGCCACGATGCTTTCGTCCTCGCTGATTTCCGCTTCCGCCGAGATGTCGAGGCTGGCGTCCGCCGTCTTGAGTTGGTCGACCATGCTTTGGCAGTCGGCGATGGTCTTTTCCCGGGTGATGGCGAGGACATCGGGGGAGAAGGTTTGGATGGACGGGTAGTTGCCGGGGGCTGGGTACGCGTTGAAGTGTGCGGCGGCGCCGCTGGCGGCGATGGCGGCGGCCCTTTCCACCATGTCGTTCATCGCTGCCGGAATGTTGCTGGCGGCGGTTCCGCTGCGGCCGTTGATGATCATGGCGATGGAATAGCCCATGGTGTCGGCGGAGTTGCACTCCTTCAGACGGCCGGCTTCAAACCGGCAGGCGCGGTTCTCGCTGTGCGAAAAGACGATCTTGGCGGCCGTGGCGCCTTTGCGGGCGGCTAAAGACAGGGCCTCGGCAATCCTGTTCCGCATGACGGCAAGTTGACTGGTGCGCATGATGGAATCCTTTGAACTGCCGGCCGGCGAAAGGGCGGCGGCGGGGCGGTGAAAAAAATAAAAAAACACACGGCCCGGCGGCCGGGAATGGCGGCCGGGAGGATGGGGCTTGCATATGAATGTGGATGTGGCGGACGTCGATGACCGCCAGCGCCGGCTGGCGACGGCACCCGAAATATAGCCAAAAAGTCCGTCCGGAACGTCCATTCCATAATTATACGGTAAAAGAAGAAAATTTAGTCTACCGGCGGGGAAGTGCAAGGCGGCGCGGTGAAAATGTCTTTCTGTCCCCGGCCGGCGGCGTCGGGTCGGGGGCGTTGCTTTTTCGGACGACGGGTTATATTAGGTGCATTCGTGTGAACGCCAGTCATCCGGAAAGGGGAGTATGTCGGCATGGAACATCTTGATGTCAGTCAATTGGTGCGCAGCGAGTACGACCGTCTCGTCGCCGCGGAGCCTGGCGACGACGGCCGGGCGCAGCTGTTCCGCCGCCTGGCGGACGGGCGGGTCGAGACGGTGGAGTGCGACTTCCATCCCTGGTTGCTCGTGGTCGGCGAGGAAGTCGCCCGGACTTTGACGGGGGCGTGCGAGGTGGTTTCTTTGGCTGGTGGCGGCACGCACCGTGTGCGGGTGTCTTTTCCCGACGTGGCGGCGTATGAAGCCGGCATCAAGCAGTTGAAGGCCTTGACCGGCTTCAATCCGAGTTCGCCGCAAGCGCCCTACCGGGTGTTCACCGACTTGACCCAGCAGCTGCTGACGATGCTGCCGGCCCGGCTGTTCCGGGGCATGGCCTTCGGCGACCTGCGGCGGATGCAGCTTGACATTGAAACCAGGACCGTCGGCAACCATCATTTTCCCGATGCGCTGCGGCCGGATGACGCGGTCATCATGGTCGCCTTGAAGGACAGCACCGGCTGGGAGGAGTGCCTGGTCCTGGGCCAGGACGGCGAGGCCGCCCTGCTCAAGAAAATGGTGCAGCTCGTGCAGGAGCGCGACCCGGATGTGATCGAGGGGCACAACATTTTTAATTTCGATCTTGATTATCTCGAAAAGCGCTGCCGCCTGCACCGGGTCAAACTGGCCCTCGGGCGCGGCGCCCGGGTGGTCAAGGCGCGTTCCTCGCGTTTCACGGCGGCGGAACGCACCGCCATGTATCGTCGCTACGACATCTATGGCCGGCATGTCATCGACACCTATCATCTGGTCCAGCTCTACGATGTCAGCAACCGCGACCTGGACAGCTATGGTCTGAAGGCCACCGCCATCCATTTCGGCGTCGCCGCCCCGGAACGGACGTATGTCGAGGGCAGCCAGATCAGCCGCGTCTTCGAGGAAGACCCCGAACGCCTGCGGGAATACTGCCTGGACGACGTCCGGGAAACCGACGGCCTGGCCAGAATCCTGTCTCCGAGCTATTTTTACCAAGCGCAGCTGGTTCCTTATTCGTATCAGAATTGCGTGCTGCGCGGCAACGCCACCCGGATTGACGCCCTGCTGTGCGCCGAGTACCTGCAGGCCGGCGCCAGTCTGCCGATACCGGAAGCCTCGGCGTCCCTGCAGGGGGCTTTGACGGAAGCGGCCCAGGCCGGCGTCTTTCATCAGGTCTGGCATGTCGACGTCCGCAGCCTGTATCCGTCCATCATTTTGGCCAATCGGCTTACGCCGTCCAACGACCGCCTCGGCGTGTTTGTGCGTTTGCTTGGCGACTTGCGGCGGTTCCGCCTGGCCGCCAAAGACGCCATGCGGGCGGCCGGACCGACGGAAAAGGACAACTTGAGCGCCCTGCAGGGCAGTTTCAAAATTCTGATCAATTCGTTTTACGGCTACACGGCCTTTGCGCAAGGCACTTTCAACGACTTTGGGATGGCGGCGGAAATCACCCGGCGCGGCCGCGAGATCTTGAGCCGCATGCGCGATTTCCTGCTGCAATCCGGCGCCGCCATCGTGGAAATGGACACCGACGGCATTTATTTCACCCCGCCGCCCGGCATGACGGACATGGACGCGATGCGGGCGCGGGTGCAGGCCATCCTGCCGGAGGGCATCGAGATTGAGCTGGATGCTTCCTACCGGGCGATGTTCTGCTACAAAAGCAAGAATTACGCTCTCCTCGGCTGGGACGACCGCATCTCCCTGACCGGCGCCGCCCTGAAATCGCGCGGCCTGGAGCCATTCCAGCGCCGCTACATGCGCGAGCACATCGAATTGCTGCTGACTGGCCGGGAAGCGGAAATCGACGCGCTGTACGAGCGTTATGTCGACGACATCGAGCAGCATCGTCTGCCGCCGAAGGATTTTGCCAAGCGCGAAATCCTGTCCACGTCGCCGGCCGTCTATGCAGAGAAACTGCGGAACGGCGAGACCAAGCGCAGCGCGGCGTATGATCTGGTCTTGAATGCCAAACGCGATTACAACCAGGGCGACGTCGTTGAATTCTACGTTACCGGCAACCGGAAAAATGTCTCGGTCACCGGCAACAGCCGTCTGCTGGAAGACGCCGACCCGGCCGTGCGTGACGAGAACGTCCCTTACTACCTCGACAAACTCCAGCAGCTGCGGGAAAAATTCACCTTGTGAGCCCTTGTTGGGCGGCCGGGAATGGGGCTGGTTGGCGTCTATCCGGCCTTCCGGCTTGGGGGGGGGCAAGCCGCGGGACTTTGTG
>JAKLHU010000219.1 GCA_022709995.1 Verrucomicrobiota bacterium
CAGTTCGAGCAGGCGCGACCGCAACACGCGGATGGCCTGCGCCTTGTTTTTGTGCTGGGATTTCTCGTCTTGGCAGATGACGACCATGCCGGTGGGTTTGTGCGTGACCCGGACCGCGCTGTCGGTGGTGTTGACGCATTGGCCGCCGTGGCCGGAACTGCGGAAGACGTCGATGCGGAGGTCTTCCGGGTCCAGTTGGAAATCGACTTCCTCGGCTTCGGCGAGCACGGCGACGGTGACGGTCGAGGTGTGGATGCGGCCCTGGGCCTCGGTCACTGGAACACGCTGGACGCGGTGCACGCCGCTTTCAAAGCGCATCATGCTCCAGGCGCCGTCGCCCAGCAGTGTGAACGACGCCCCTTTCAGGCCGCCCAGGGGAGTGTCTTGATATTCGAGGGGGCTGACTTTCCAGCCCTTTTGCTCCGCATAGCGCGTGTACATCCGATACAAGTCGGCGGCAAAGAGGCCGGCCTCGTCCCCGCCCGCGGCCGGCCGGATCTCGATGATCGTGTTTTTGCCTTCGTTCGGGTGCGGCGGCAGGATGAGCGCCTTGAGCTGGCCGTTCAGGCGGTGCTCGCGTTGCCGCAGGTCGGCGAGGTCGGCCTCGACCAGCTCCCGCAGGTCCGCTTCCGCCGACGCCGCCAGGAGTTCTTCGTTGCCGGCCAGGTCGCGGCGGACTTTCGCCAGTTCCGACCAGCAGCCGACCAGCTGCTTCAGGTGCTGGTACTCGCGGTTCAGCTTCTGGTAGCGGGCCGGGCCGCCCTTCTCAAAGTCAAACGACGAAATCGCCCGTTCGACTTCGTCCAGGCGAGACGCGGAATTGGAAATGTAGCTGTCGAGGTCCATGCGCCAAATGCCTGCCGGGCTCGGGGGAAAAAGGCCGGCCGCCGGACCTGGGGCCGGGGCCGGCTCGGCGGGCCAAAAAAGGGGCGGCTCCGCCATTGCGCTGAAGCCACCCCTGCATGCGGACGATCGGATCGATTATTTTTTGGCGGCGTAGCGGCGGCGGAAAGCGTCGACGCGGCCTTCGGTGTCAACCAGCTTCTGCTTGCCGGTGAAGAACGGATGGCATTTCGAGCAGATGCCGACGCTGGCCTTCGCGGTCAGCGACTGCACTTCAAACTGATTGCCGCAGGCGCAGTTGACGATGCACTTCTGGTATTTGGGGTGCAGATTCTCTTTCATGGTGTTTCCTCTTGAGGTCCAATTGACGAATCGATGTGAAAACGTGTGATATGAAAGCCGAATACGATTAATTTTCCGCCATGGCGGCTTTGCGGCTCAGGCGAACCCGGCCGCGGTCGTCGATGTCGATGACCTTGACCGAGATCTTGTCGCCCAGGGAGCAGATTTCCTCGACCTTGCCGATCCGGTAGTCGGCCATCTCGGAGATGTGCACCAGGCCTTCCTGGCCGGGCATGAACTCGACAAAGGCGCCGAAGTCCTTGATGGACTTGACGGTGCCGCAGTAGATCTTGCCGATTTCGACTTCGCCGGTGCAGGCTTCGACCAAGTTCCGGGCATTCTCCATGCTCGGGCCGTTGGCCGCGAAAATCTTGACCGTGCCGTCGTCCTCGACGTCGATCTGGGCGCCGGTGGAGTCGACGATGCCGCGGATGTTCTTGCCGCCGGGGCCGATGAGGGCGCCGATTTTCTCCGGGTTGATTTTCAGGACGAACATCTGGGGCGCGTAGGGGCTGAGGGTGGCGCGCGGCTTGTCCAGGCAGGCGGCCATGACGGCGCGGATCTGGGCGCGGGCGGCTTTGTTGCGGAGCAGGGCGTCATACATGCCGTCCAAATCCAGGCCGGCGATCTTCAGGTCGAGCTGGAAGCCGGTGATGCCTTTGCTGGTGCCGGCGACCTTGAAGTCCATGTCGCCATAATGGTCTTCGGAGCCGAGAATGTCCGTCAGGAATTCGCGTCGGCCCGGGGCGGTCACCAGGCCGACCGAGATGCCGACGACCGCGTCGGAGATCGGCACGCCGGCGTCCATCAGGGCGAGGCTGGAACCGCAGACCGTCGCCATCGAGGACGAGCCGTTCGAACCGAGAATCTCGGAGGTCACGCGGAGCGTGTACGGGTAGTCCTTGGGCAGGGCGCCCTCGATTGACCGTTCCGCCAGGGCTCCGTGGCCAATCTCGCGCCGGCCCGTGGAACCGTAGCGGCCGACTTCGCCCGTGCTGAAATTCGGGAAATTGTAGTGCAGCATGAAGTTTTTCTTGGACGGCCCGCCGGTGATGACATCGAAATCCTGGGCGTCGCCGCTGGAAGCCAGGGTCGTGGTCACCAGGGCCTGGGTGTCGCCGCGCTGGAACAGGGCGCTGCCGTGAACGCGCGGCAGGACGCCGACTTCGCAGGTGATTTCGCGCAATTCGTCCAGCTTCCGGCCGTCCTGGCGCCGGCCCTGGTTCAGGACCAGGCCGCGGATGGCCTTCTCAAGAAGGATTTCCCAGACCAGGCCGAAGTCCGGCGCGGCGCCGTCGGGAGCCGTGAATTTGTCTTTCAGGGCCAGTTCGAGTTCGGCGCGGAGGGCGTTTTGCTGGTTCTGGCGCGCCAGTTTGTCCGGCGCCGCGCAGGCGGTCGCCAGGCGGTCGCCGCACAGGGCGGCGGCCGCGGCCAGGAAATCGGCTGGCGGGAGGTGGGGCGTGAAGGCCATTTTGGCCTTGTTGACGCGGGCGGCCAGATCCTTCTGGGCGTCGATCTGCTTTCGGACGACGCCGTCCGCGAAGGCCAGCGCGTCGCGCAGGTCTTCTTCGCTGATTTCGCTGGCCCGGCCTTCGATCATGATCGTCTTGCCGGCGGTGCCGGCATACACCAGGTCGATGTCGCTGGCCGTCATTTCCGGATGGGTCGGATTGGCGATGAATTTGCCGTTGACGCGGCCGACTCGCACGGCGCCGACCGGCCCGTGGAACGGAATGTCGGAGACCATCAGGGCCGCCGAGGCGCCCAGGATGCTCAGGACGTCTGGTTCGTTCTCGCCATCGGCGCTCAGCAGCGTCGACACGACCTGGATTTCGTTGATGAAGCCGTCGGGGAACAGCGGGCGCAGGGGGCGGTCCGTCATCCGGGCCGTCAGAATCTCTTTTTCGGTCGGTCGGCCTTCGCGCTTGAAATAACCGCCGGGGACCTTGCCGGCGGCGGCAAAGCGTTCGCGGTATTCGACCTGGAGCGGAAAGTAGTCAATGCCGGGGCGGGGTTCGGCGGCGCAGATGGCCACCAGCACCATCGTGTCGCCCTGGCGAACGGTCACCGAGCCGTTGCACAACAGCGCCATTTTGCCGGTCTCGATCTCGAGATGACGGCCGTTGCCAAGGTCCATGGTTGCTTTTTCAATGCTCATGTGCTTTTTTCCTCAATTCAAATCCCTGGTTTCCGATGCGGCCGGGGCGTTAGGGAGGCCGCCGGGGCCGTGGTTGGCGTCAGGTGTGGAGCAGGGGGGCTTGAGGTGATCGGCGGAACATCTGCCACTGGTGATGGACCGTTGCGGAATTGCGGCATAAAACCTCAATCTGGCCGCTGACTGCGCCGCTGAAGGTTTATGCCGACCAATTCCACAATGACCCGGACAAATCTCTGCCGATTGCCTGTCCGTCGAGTTGATTTCCCGTGCGTCCTGTCGCCGCGATGCCGCGTCGCCAAGGTTGACGCGCAGCGTAGGGGGCCAAGCCAGTCCGGCTTGTCGAAGCCGTGACTGGCGGGGCCCCAAAGAGGTTCTTATCGGCGGAGGCCCAGACGCTTGATCAGCGTGCTGTAGCGCTCATAGTCCTCGCTCATCAGGTAGGACAGCAGCCGGCGCCGGCGATTGACCATGGCGACCAGACCGCGGCGGGTGCTGAAGTCCTTCTTGTGGATCTTCATGTGCTCGGTCAATTCGTTGATGCGCTCGGTGTTCAGGGCAACCTGGACTTCGCAGGAGCCGACGTCGTTCGCGGAACGCTGGTAATCCTTGATCAGGCGGGCTTTGGTTTCTTTATCCATGATGCGGTGCTTCCCATGTCGATCCGTGTGCCACCAAATCATACTGGGACGGGCGTCCCACATACCGTTATGATCCAGTCATACCATGAGCACAAGAATCCGACGAATTGAATAACATAATCCATGTTTCCGGATTTGCCACCGGCCCGGGCGCAAATCGTCGCCGCGCCCCGCAAGCGGTCAGCCATTGCATCAGGCGGCCGTAGTGGCTGGTCACGGGCCGAGGTGGCGCCTCCGGCCCTGAGGCGCCCAAGCGTTGACTCCTCTATCGCTCAGTTATCAATGGCTCCTATGTTACATGGCCGGATAACCGGGGAATGGGGAGCAGGCTAAAGATAATGTGTTAAAGTCAAGCCGTTTTTTTAGAAATCTCCTGTTTTTTTTGTTGAAAGTTCGGATCATAGGGGATACCGGAGTCGACAACTCCTTTGATGATGAGAAGAAGTTTTCGCATGCATGCGCATCTCGCCGTCATCTTACGTGAGTTTTCACGTGCCAGCAATCTTTCCCTCAGGTTTCTTAGTGTTGGAATCTTTTTCATTGCCTGAGTTGCATCCAGGTACAGTATCTGCCTAAGGTAACTCGGCCCGTTCTTTGATAATTTGCTCCTGATCGGCGACGAGCCGGACTGGCTGATTTTCGGATATAGCCCGGACAGTGCCGAAAGCTGCAAACGCGTATACTGTTTTAAGGATCCCAGCGTGCCATATATAACGGCAGCCGAGAGCCTGGCCACTCCGGGGACTGTATCCATCAACT
>JAKLHU010000022.1 GCA_022709995.1 Verrucomicrobiota bacterium
TCCAGGGGCGGCTTGGTCATGCCCAGGACGACGACAACGAGGGCAATATGCATGCCGACGCTGACGGCAAACGCCAGCGCCCGCTCAGTCCAGTAGTGATTCTGATCATGCATATCCTCGTTTACCTTGGTTGCAGATCTTCCGCCTGGGTGATCAGGGAGGCGGAATCCACATTGGCATGCCGGGCGGCGCGCAGGATGTCGATCACTTCGGAATATGGCCGGGTGCCATCGGCCCTGATCATCACCGTCAGCTTGTCTTGGCTTTGACGAATAGTGTTAAGGTAATTCGTCAAGTCATGAAGCGCAACTATGTTGCCGTCAATCGTGATGACGCCGCGTTTGTCGAATTGGATGACAATCGGCCGGATGACATCTTCCGTGCTTTTTTCGCTGTCCAGCTTCGGCGGGTTGGTGTCGACCTCGGTGGAATACTCCAGGGCCGGGACCGTGATGACGAAGATGATCAGCAGCATGAAGGTCAGATCCATCAGCGGCGTCATGTCAATGGACGCGGCTTGCTTTTTGATGATTCGTCGGGAGGTGATCGGAGGCATGGGCTTTTCCTCGGAGCAAATTGACGTTGGGGGAGGGCATGTCAAACGCGCCGGCTGGTCAGGCTTCGGCCGTGGTTGCGGCGGGGGAGGTCTCGCGGGCGGCGACTGGCTTGGCGCTGGGCTTCACCGTTTCCTCCAGTTGCAGGCTGGCGATGAAATCAGTGACGAAATTGTCCATCTCCAGGCACGTCGTCTGCACCAGGTTGTTGTATAGGTTGTTGGCGACGAGGGCCGGGATGGCGACGACCAGGCCGGCGACCGTGGTGAGGAGGGCGCCGCTGATGCCGGGGGCGATGGCGCTCAGGTCGGGCCGGCCGGTCAGGGAAATGGCGATGAAGGTCGCCATGACGCCCCAGACGGTCCCGAACAGGCCTAAAAACGGCGACACGGTGACGAGGGTGCCGAGGATGCCCAGGTCGCTTTCCAAGGCGACGATCTGCTGGTTGACCTGGCTGTTCATTGTGCTGCGGATTTTTTCGATTTCCTTTTCACTGAGAGAGCGGGGCAGCTGGCAGTAGCGGTAAAAGAGGGCTTGGCTCTCCTGGCCGATGCGGCAGATCTCGAATAGCTCGCCGATGCCGGCGGCGCAGATGTCCTTCAGCGGGCCAGTCAAGTCGGCCAGCTGCTGGCCCACGCCGATCGGCGATTTGACGCGAGTGTAGACGCGGGAGAATTTGCGGCAGCCGGCGCGCATCCGCAGGATGTCGCTGGCCTTGCAGAAGATGATCATCCAGGCCCAGGCGCTGAATACCGCCAGAAGCACGACAATGCTTTTCCCGACCGAATCGCTTTGCACAAACGCGTACTTGAGCGTTTCCAGTAAGCTTGGCATGGCAATGACGTTCCTTCCTGAATTATGGCGTGGGCGGTTGAATGAAGCGGGCAAGGGTCACGAACGCGGCCGGCGGAATGTCGTCCGCCCGCGCATCGGGCGCCAGGCCGGCGGCGGCAAAGGCCGCGGCGACGCGTTCCTCCGGGTAGCGGTCCGTCAGCCGGCGGAACGATTTTTTGCGGCGCTGGGCAAAGACTTCCCCGGCCAGCGTCGACGCCAGCTTTCGGATTTCGGGTTCGGGGGCATCCGGCCGCAGGGTGAGCCGGACGTAGGCCGAAGTCACCTCCGGGGCCGGGAAAAAGACATTGGGCGGGATTATCCTGAGCATGGCCGCGTCATAGCGCAGGGCCAGGCGGACGGTCAGGACGCCATAGTCCTTGGTGCCAGGGCGGGCGGTCAGGCGGTCGGCCATTTCCTTCTGGAGCAGGACGTGCATGGCGGTCGGAGGGTTGTTCAAGGCGGCGGCGCCCGCCAGAAATGGCGAACTGCAGGAGTAGGGCAGGTTGGCGACGCAGCGATACGGCTCGGCGCCCATGATGGTGTCGATGTCCATCCGGCAGGCGTCGCCCTGGAGCAGGCGAAAATGCGCGTGGTCGTGGCCAAAATGGCCCGCGATGTATTCGGCCAGGCGGTGGTCCAGCTCGATGGCAGTCACCACGCAGCCGGCCGCCAGCAGGGCCGCGGTCAGGGCGCCGGTGCCGGGGCCGACTTCCAGCACGCGCTCGCCAGGCTGCAGCTCGGCATCGCGAACCAGAGCCGACAGCAGGTTGCCGTCCATTATAAAATTCTGCCCGAGCCTCCGGCTGGGATGCAGTCCCAGTTCGGCGATGAGGGCGAGGAGTTCACTTTTGTTCATGGCGTCTGGTGTTCTGGTCTGATGGGCTTTGCGTTCGACCCGGCGGGAGGTCGGGTCGACGGGGCCCGTCCCGGGGCCGCGGCGGTCATGCGAGTCATGGGCCGAGCGCGGCGGCGGCTGGCTGGCTGGTGCCTGGAGCGGCCCAGCCCCCCGCCGTCAGGCCGCGGCCTCGCCGCCGGGCTCACCCGCAAAGCCGGCCGGCGGCGCCGGCGCACGGCCGCAAATCCGCATTTACCGCCGCCAACAGGAAATATAACTCAAAGTTTTTTGTTTACTATGTTTTACGGTGTATATTGCAAATTAACCCTGAATTCGCATTTTCCGGATTTGGCCTATGGTCTGGCGTTTGTCCCTGGCGGGCACATGTGACCAGGGCGGCGGCAGCGGGCGCCGGCTTCCGGCTTCGCCGGGCGTTCGGGCGGTCCTTGTCAATTCATACTCATGACAATCATTTTGATATCATTAAGCGTCCTGACGCTGATTCTGCTTCTGGTTGGCCTCGTGATGCGGGCCCTGGGGCAGGTGAGCGCGAATCGGTACGCCCTTCTGGAGGCGTCCCGGCAGCAAGACGCCTATCGGCGGTTCCTGAACCAGTTCATTCAGAAGTTGGCGACCGTCACCGAGCTGACCGAAGCCATGAGCATCATCGTCACCAAGGTCTGCGAGGATGTGGACGCCGAGTCGGCCGGCATTTTCGTGCCGGATGAAAACGACCCCGCCTATCTGCGCGGGGCGGCCTGCACGGGCTATTTCCCGATTCTGCCCGTCAGCCAGAAGACTTCGAGCCCGAAAGTGCGGGAGAACGCCCGCTACCGGATTGCTTATTTCCATTCGGAGGTCATCCGTCCCGGCGAGGGACTGGTCGGCCAAGTCGCCATCAGCCGCCAGCCCGCCCTCTACAACCGGCATGAAGGCGGGAGCGCGGAATGGCCGTTGCCGCCGGAAGTCAAGACCATGATGGTCATGCCGCTGCTGGCGGAAGGCCGCTTCGTGGGAGTCATCTGCGCCGTCAACCGCCGCCGCGACATTTCCCCCTTCTCCCAGTACAACCTCGATTTCTTCCAGCAGTTCTCGTCGCAGCCGGCCTTGGCCTGCAGCCTGATTGCGATTTACGCCGAGCGCCGCCGCCAGGACCGTTTGAACCGCGAACTGGAAGTCTGTGCCGAACTGCAGAAGTCCATGCTGCCCGACATCCCGCCGACGTTTGGGGAATACCAGATCGCGACCTTGAATCGGCCGGCCTACGAGGTCAGCGGCGATTTCTATGATTTTATCGTCATTGACGACAACCGCATCATGGTCATGGTCGCGGACGCCACCGGCAAAGGTCTGCCGGCCTGCCTGATGACGTCGATGTCGCGGTGCTTTGTCAGGGCCCTGGTGGAACGCTACACGGACATGAAGTCTTTTCTTCTGGACGTCAACCGGCTGATTTACGCCAATACCGACAATGCCCATTTTCTGACGGTCAACCTGCTGCTGATCGACCAGAGCACGCACACCTGCGAATACGGCTGCGCCGGGCATACGCCGCTGTTGCGCCGGGACGCCGACGGGACCTGCACGATCCTGAAGCCGGTCGGGCCGGCCCTGGGCATGTGGCCGAATGACTTCCCGGATCTGTTTGAAACCTTGACCTTTTCCCTTGAGCCCGGCGCCCGCTTCTGCCTGTTCACCGATGGCCTGACCGAGGCGCTCAACAAGTACCAAGAGGAATTTGGCCTTGAGCGCCTGGTGGCGGAATGGCAGAAGGACTATTCCTCCCCCAAAGAGGTCGCCGAGCATATTTCGGCCAAAGTCAGGGCCTTCGCCGGGGAAGAGCCGCAGGCCGATGACCAGACGATCATCGTCTTTGGCCGCACCGCCGGCCGATGACAACGCCCGCCATGAAAGACCGCCGGCCGCGGGCCAGCGATCGGCGAGGCGGGTGAGCCGCCGGGCGAGGCCGGGGCCTATTCGATGTTCATGATTTGTTCGCGAATCCTGGCCAGCTCGGCCTTGATGGCCAGCACGTCGTTGGTGATGGCCAGATCCGCGGTCTTGGCGGACAACGTATTGGCCTCGCGGCTCATTTCCTGGCCCAGGAAGTCAAGATTCCGCCCCGGCGTGCTGTCGCTGTTGAGCAGCTCTTCGTATTGCGCCAGATGACTCTGCAGGCGGACGATCTCCTCGGTGATGTCGGCCCGTTCGGCATAGAAGGTCAGTTCCTTGGTGAGCCGCTCGTCATCCAAGGTCAGTTCGACCCCGAGGGCGGCGATGCGGTCGCGCAGGCGCTGCCGTTGCAGGACCAGGGCGTCGTCGCCCCGGGCGGCAATCCGTTCCACCAGGGCGGCAATCGTCCGGCCGCGGGCCAGCAGGTCTTCCCGCAAGGCGGCGCCTTCCTTGTCGCGCATGGCGGACAAGTCGGTCAAAGCGGCGTCCAGAGCCTGCTGGACGAGGTTCTGGAGGGGCGCCAGTGTCGACGACATGTTTTCGCTGATGACGCCCGGGAAAGAGATGATGTCCTGGATCGTCGGCGGTTGGAGGCCGGCCCGCCGGGCCAGCTCCGTCAGCATCTTGGCGGCGGCCAGGGCGGCCGGCATGTCGACGGCGGCCTGGAGGTGCCGGTTCTCTTCGTTGAGCTTGTAGCTCACGACGACGTTGAGGCTGCCCCGGGACAGCTGCTGCTGGATGCTCTGTCGGAGCATCGGTTCCAGAGCGTTCAGTTCCCGCGGCAGGGTGAAGCGCATGTCAACCTGCTTGCGGCTGTTGACGGCCGACACTTCGACGGTCGCCTGGTTGCCATTCGCCTCGGCCGTGGCCCGGCCATACCCCGTCATGCTTTTCATCGTTGATCCTCAAGAAGGTTTGAATGCCCGTCCGCCGGCCGTTGTCGACGGCGTCTGGCCGCCGGCCGCCCTATCCGTTCCCGGCGGCGAGGCGGATGGGGACGGAAGGTCCGTGGGGGGAAGGGCGGGGGAAAAAACAAAGGGGGCCGCCGAGGTGTAGCCTCGGGGCCCCTGAGACGCGGTGTTGTTCTGCCGATGAAGGCCGAACCCTTACCGGGCGTAGTACTCGACGACTTTGGAAATGGTCACGCCAGTCTGGATTTCCTCGGGCAGGGGCTCGTGCAAAACGGTGACTTTGCACTCTTCCGCCTCTTTCTGGAGATACGACGGCGTGAGGGCGTCAATGCCCTTGGCAATGCTGGCCAGCATCGGGGAGCGCTCGGCGCTGATGGTGATCACCTGGCCGGCTTTCAGACGATAGCTGGCGCGGTCAATGACCTGGCCGTCAACCAGAATGTGGCGATGGGACACGGCCTGGCGGGCCGCAAAAATGGTGCTGGCCAGACCGCCGCGGTACACCGCGGTGACTAGACGCAGTTCCAGATTCCGCAGCAGCTTCTCGCCCGTGATGCCGCTGCCCTGTTTGGATTTCTCGTAGATGAAACGAAGCTGATGCTCGGTCAAGTTGTAGAAACGACGCAGTTTCTGTTTTTCCAGAAGCAATTCGCCGTAGGTGGACAATTTGCCGCGGCGCTTGGTGGGGCCGTGCTGACCGGCGGGATACGCCTTCGGGGAGGACGTGCTTTCGCCGCCTTCGCGGGTTTTGATGGCGCGGCTGTTGGTCGGGCAGTTGGGCATGCCCCAGAGGCACTGGCCGACGCGGCGGCACAACGTGTGTTTTGGACCCTTCATGAATGCTCCTGTCGTATTTTCACAGCCCGGCGTTAACTGACGTCGCCCATTTGGACATAGTTCCGTCCATCCCTATGTTGGACCGGAATCCGGCGCCGGTCACGAGTGACGTTGGGGCTCCGGAGGCGACTGGCCGTGCGTAAAAGACTCTAATATAATGCCGGATATGGCATTGGCAACCTGCCGTTGGCAAGATCAGCGCAACGCGAAGGCGCGGATCAGTCCGCGCAGGTGCTCGACGCAGGCCGCGATCGGGCCGTCCATGAACTTGTCGATCGGGGTGAAGTTGCCGTTGAGGGCGTCCAGCCCGGCCTGGACGTTTTTGAGGAAGCAGTGCTGGAATTCGGTGGCGACGTTGATTTTGGTGATGCCGTTGGCGATGGCCTTCTGGACGTCCGCCAGGGGTGTTCCGGTGCCGCCGTGCAGGACGAGGGGCAGGCCGGGCAGGCGTTCGCCGATTTGTCGGCAGCGTTCCAGGTCGAGTTTGGGCGCGGTCTGGTAATAGCCATGAGCGGTGCCGATGGAGATGGCCAGGGCGTCGACCCCGGTTTCGGCGGCGAACTGGCAGGCGGACTCGACCTCGGTGAGGGCGGTGGCGTCGCCCATGGCGACATGGCCGATTTCGCCTTCGGCGGAAGCGCCGGCGGCATGGGCCAGGCGTACGGCGGCGGCCGTCGCGGCGATGTTGTCGGCATCGGGGAGCCGGGAGCCGTCCAGCATGATGGAGGTGTAGCCCCAGTCGAGGGCGTTGCGGACCTGTTCGAGGTTTTCGCCGTGGTCGAGATGCAAGGCCACCGGCTGGGAGCATTTTTGGGCCAGGCGGATGAGCAGCCCGCCCAGGGCTTCGGCCTTGCCGTTGCCGAACAGGCGGGAATAGAGCTGCAGGATGACCGGCGACTTTTCCGCTTCGGCCGCCTGGATGACGGCGACGGCGGTTTCGTAGTTGGCGGCGTTGAAGGCGCCGATGGCCCGGCCGGCCCGGCGCGCGGCCGGCAGGATGTCGTTCATGGTGACCAGTGACATGCGGAGGTGACTTTCGGTTGCGAAGTTATGGAGGGTGCTCAAGGCCGAGTGGGAAGACACTGGCGGCGGACAGGTGCGTCCAGGCCTTGTCCTCCCGCCGTGATTTTTCAGGACTTGGGGGTGAGACGGATGAAGCTGGCGATCAGGATGATGGCGCCGAGGACGGGCAGAATGCCGAAGAGGAGGCTGACGAGGGCGGCCTGGCGCATGGTTTGGCGGGTGCGCAGCCGGGCGGGAATCCAGTTCAGGCCATGGCGGGAAACGAGGAGCAGCAGGACGGCGGCCAGACCGGCCGCCAGGAGCGTGAAGCCGAGGCGCTTCCAGGCGGCAAGCGCGGCGACCGTGACGGCGCGGCCGTGCAGGGCCACCCCGCCGCGCGGGGCGCTGAACAGGGAGGTGTGCCAGCGGGAGGGGTCGTCGGCGCACAAGGCGACATCCAGGCTGGCCAGATTCGCCGCCGCGGCCGCCGCGGCGGGCGGCGGCGGTTCAGGCTCGGCGGGAACGACCACGCCGGAACCTCCCGCCGCCATCTCCGCCGCCTGGACCAGGGGGGGCGGCGCCGACCGCGGCGCCGCCGGAAAAACCTGGCGGCGGCCGTCGTCGGCAGCGGCGTCAAGCCGCTCCCCGCCGACGGCGCCCGGCCGGGCTGCGTCAACCGGCGTCCTGGCAAAGGCCTTCTTGCCCTTTTCCGCTTCCAATCGAGCTGACCCGTCGGGAGCGTTCGTCCGGCGGGCGTCCTCGTTTTTCCTGAGCGCGTCAAAGGGGGTTGTCGCTTCTGCCGCCTCGCGCGCTGGCATCGCGGTCGCCGCGGGGCCGGCGGGTTTTATCCGGCGGACGGAGGCGGGCGCCGTGCCGGGGGCGGTTGCGGTGATCTTGCTTTCCGGCTCCGGCGTCCGCTGCCAGTTTTCCGTTTTGGCGGGCAGGGCGTTGGCAAGGTTCACGGATTGCGCGGCGCTCATGTCGTTGAATTGCTGCCGGCCGGTGGGAATCTGCGGCTGGAACTGCTGCTTCTGGTCGTTCTCCATCTGGGCGACGAATTCGTCCAGGGCCTTCTGGGATTGGGCGACCTGTTCGTTGTTGCCCAGAATTTGCTGGACTTGCATTTGGCTGGCCTGCACCTGCGCGAGAATCGCCGCGGAATTTTTGGCCGCCCGGGTTCGGGAATGGCTGGCGGCGCCGGTTGTCATGGATGAAGTCAGGCGTTTCAGCATGCCGCTTTGGTAGGCGAGCGTGGAGGCATGATACGAGCCGATGTCAACCGGCTGGCCAAGGTCGCCGGCAAACGCGAGCCATTTCTGTTCCACCGGCAGCCGCAAGGCTATTTGCGTCCGTTCCATGTTGACGTTGACCGTCTCCGGCAGCGGGAAAACGGTCCGGCGCAGCCAGCCCGGTTGGCGGAGCTGCGCGCGGTATTTCAGGACGACCGGATAATCCAGGTCGCCTTCCGCCGTTTTGAGGAGAGGTATCCAGACGGTGCCGGGTTCGGCGGCCGCCGGCGTCACCGGCTTGATCAGTTCGCCAGCCACCTGGACCGTCCACAACTGGACGCCAGCCGGCAGGCGGACAATCAGGAATTGCTCGGTGCGGTTGTCGATTTGGAAGGTGGTCTCGCCCAGGCAGAGGCCGTCGGCCGTCAGCATCAGCGTCGTGCTGGCCAGGCCGATGCGGGCGTTGGCCGTGACCACGGCCGTCCGGGGATTGGCTTGGCAGCTGACGCCGCCGGTCCGGGCGTCTTTGATTTCAAAGGCCTGGACGCGATTTCCGGCCAGCAGGGGCCGGAGCATTTCCGGGACGGTGCGGGTGATGTCCAGGGCGGCGGCGGCAACGGGCGTCGCGGCGACCTCGTCGCGGCCGGCGTTTTCAATGACGCAGTAGTATTTCAGCGGCGTGTCCGCCGTCGGGCAGACGATGGTCTGGGCGCTTCCCGGCGGCAGCCGGTCGTGCTCCAGCAGGATGCGGAAGTTGGCGGTCAGCTGGTCCTGGAACTCCAGCGTGAAGCGCACCCGCCCGGAATCGCCTTCCGGCTCGATGCGGGTGCGGCGCAGCAGCGGCGCGTCCAGCCGGGCATCGGCGAGATGCTCTGGCGCGGTGAAGGAAAACTGCTCCAGGCCGCCATCGACATGCAGGTCGAACAGGTAGGTCTCCTGCTGGACGGTTTCGGTGAAGCGGACGCTGGCGGCGCACATCCCGGTGACGGTCGTCGCCTTCGCGCTGACGAGCAGGTCGCCGCTGTAATCGGCGGCACGCGCTTGCAGCGCCAGGCGGACATGCGGGCGGTTGGCTGTCGTCAGCCATGCATTCACCGTGTCGGGCAGAACGACGGTCAGGCCGCGCAGATTGCCCTCCCGCACCTGCAGCACTTCCGGGCACAGCACGGCCAGGACGGTTTCCTGGCGGTCGGCGGCAAGAACGGTGATGACGGGCGCCGGGACGACGCTGCCGGGTTGGACCGGCACCGCCAGTTCGCCGGTGAAATGAACGGTCGCGTCCTGGCTGCCGGGAGCGAGCCGGAGAACGGCCAGCGTGGCCTCCGGTGTCGTTTCCACGTCATGGCTGAAAAGACGATCGCCGCGCAGGGACCGGATCGCCAGACCGGCCGGAAAACGGACCTTGACCACCGGCCGGAAGCGTCGCCCGGTCTTGATCGCCAGCTCGCCCTCCAAAGTCTGGCCGCCGGTCTCCAGACGATGGATGACGTGCAGGTTAGCCTCCAGAAAATCGTCATAGGGCTGGATGGACATGGCCACGGGCAGCGGCGAGGCGGCCGACTGCCAGGCCTCGCCGTTTTGGCCGTCCTCGTCGGCCTGGTCGAAATAGCCGGCGAGACGAGCCAGGTCAACGCGCCCGGCGCCGCTGGCGGCGGCTTCAGTGCGCAGGTCGAATTCGCCGCGGCGGCGCAGCCGGGCGACGACGCGATGGCGGGCCGCGCCCGGCGCCGCAAAATCGGGAAAGGCCATGGTTTGTGGCTTGGGGTCGGCGCCGACGCCGGGGCCGAGCAGGCGGACCAGGAAGGATTCGGATTTGTCGGCGGCTTTCAGGAGGTGGACGGCGAGGAGGGTTTTTTGTCCATCGGGGCGGCTTTCCCAGCCGCGGATATTGGGGCCGGTGATGTCGAGCAATTTGTAGGCGGAGGGAAGGGACAGTTCGAACACGGAGCGGGCGGCGCCGCGGAAGTGCAGGTTCGGCTTCCAGGCCGCTTCGATAGCGCTTTCGCCGACGATGAGGTCGATGGCCGATTCGACGGTCAAGGCGTCGTCCAGGTTGCCCGCTGTTGCCGGCAGGCGCCACTGCAAGGTGAGCAGGTCGCCGTCAACCGCAACCGCGAGTGGCGCGGCGCCCTTTTCCACTCGCTGGGTCCAGGCCAGGCGCTGGCTGCGGACGGCGATTTCCGCGCCATTCTCGGGCGGCGTGATGACCAGGGTGGCCGGGGTTGGCGCCGGCAGGGCGATTTCGACCTGCCGCCAGCCGCCTTGTCGGCTGACGGTTGCCAGCCAGGTCATTTCCAGGGCATGCTTTCCCGGCGGCAGCGACGCGATGGCGAGGCCGGGTCTGGGGCCGGGCGCTGTCCAGGCCGGGGCGGGAACGCCGTTGGCGGTGATTTGCCCGGGGAGGACGTTCTGGTAGGTCAGGGTCGGCAGCGGCGCGGCGGTGGCGGCTGGGATGACGGCTTGCAAGCGGGCGGTGATCGTCATGGTGTCGTCTTCCGTCAGCGTCGCTTCGTATCTGACAGTCGTGAACAGGGCCGGCGCCGGCTGGAATGGCGGCGGCTGCGCTCCGGAACGGAGGCGCTGGTAAAAGACATACGGCAGAAGGCGGTCCGGCAGCAGGCGCGCCGGCAGGCCGTCATACGGCACGATGACCGCGTCTTCCGGCAGAGGCATCGGCGCTGGCTTGACCAGCTCGACGGGAGTCAACGCCGGCGGCGTCGCCGCCGGTGCGGCCGGCGCGGGAAAGGCCGGCGTTTGCGACCGGGCGGACGACGCGGATTCAGCCGCGACTGGCGCGGAGGCGGGCGTCGCCGAAAGGCCTGGCGCGCTGGCGGTGGCCGGAGAGGGCGCGACGGCTGCGGCTGCCGGCCGCGGGGGTTGGCTGCCGTCGGCGGGCGCGGTTGCCGTCTGGGCGGAGGCGGGGTTCGGGAAAGCCGCCAGCGCGAGTGCCGCCGCCAGCATGACGGCGACGGTCGTGGCCGCGGCGGGGGCTGGCGCCGGCCGGCCGCGGCGCGGCAGCCAGCCGACGGCGCCGCCGAAGGCATACAGCGCGGCGAGGACGAGCGCGGCGAGGAAGCAGTCATTCAAGATCAAAGTCGTCGCGGCCAGGCCGGGGAGGCAGGGCAGGATGCTGCTGGCCAGCAGCCAGCCCGCGACATAGCGCCAGCGTCTTCCGTGGCGGATGGCGGGCAGCAGGCCGAGGCAGATCAGCAGCAGGAAGAGGCCGCGTCGGAACATGCGCAGGGCCGTGTTGTTGAGCAGCGTGAGGCTGACGGCCGCCTCGGCGGTCAGGCCGTCAAACCGCAGGCCACGGCCTTCGCGCACCAGGTCGATGGGAAGGCTCCTGGTGGCCTCCTGGGACAGCCACGCCAGGTTGGATTTGTCGGCTGCCGTGGCCAGGGGTTCCTCCGCGGGCATGATTTTCTTCCGGCTCCGTGTTTTGACCGCCTTCTCGTCCTTGTCGGCGCCGGCTCCAAAGGCGTCGGCGTCGGTCACGTAGAGGTCCTCCTTGTCGCCGCTGAGTTTCTGCATCATCCTG
>JAKLHU010000220.1 GCA_022709995.1 Verrucomicrobiota bacterium
ACGTCCGAAGAGCTGATCGCCCACAACCGCACCCAGGAAGAGATCCGCCAGTTCATCGGTGCCGATGCGCTGATCTACCAGGATGTGGATGCGATGAAGCGCGCGGTGGGTGCCCTGAACCCGGCCATCGCCGGCTTCGAGGCCATTCCCGTCATTGGCGAACGTTTTGCCCGTCGTGCGGAAGCGCTCCTCGCCAGCGCCGACGATCCCGAGCAGCGGCGTTTTCTGACCATGATCGCGACGCATGCCCGCCGTTCGCCGTGGCTGCCGCCGGCGACTTTCTATGAAGGCCTGAACATGTTCTGGTTCTGCCGCGAGGTTTTCGGCGAACTGGACGGCCTGTCCTGTTTTTCCATCGGCCATCCCGACGCCATGCTTCATGACCTCTATCTGCAGGACCTCGCCGCCGGCCGCCTGACCCGGGACGAAGCCTACGACCTCATCTGCCGTTTTCTCCTCCACGGCGATTGCCATGAAAACAGTTTTTCGCCGGTCGTCCAAGGCAACGACCATGAGATGGAAATCCCCCTCACCCTGGGCGGCTGCGATGGCGACGGCAAGGAGGTCTTCAACGACATCACCCGCATGTGCCTGCAGGCCCACCGCGAACTTGACCTGGTCTTCCCCAAGCTGCATTGCCGCTTTTCGGCGGCTTCCAGCTCCGAATACCTACAGCTCCTTGCCAGCGACATCTACGCCGGCCGCGGCGTGATTTCCGGCTTCAACGACGACGCTTTTCTGCGTACTCTCCAGGGCGCCGGCGTGCCGCTGGCGGATGCCCGCCGCTACGTCTGCACCGGCTGCTGGGACGGCAATGTGGACGGCGCCGGCGACACCGACACGGCCAACTACTTCAGCCTCGCCCGCGTTCTCGAGGCGACCATCTACCAGGACCTCGAGGTGGAACAGGCCGTAGACTTTCATTTCCGGCCCATCGACGGCGCCGGATCCTTCGCCGAAGTGCGCGACATCGTCTATGGCAATGTCATCGGCCTGATGAAGAAAATGCTTGCCGACTACACGGAATACGGCCAGCTCTATGCCAAGATCGCCCCGGCGCCGTTCTTTTCCGCCTGCCAGGACGGCTGTCTCCGCACCCTGAAGGACATCTATGCCGGCGGCGCCCGCTACAACTTCCGCATCGTCACCCTGGCTTTCTACGCCAATCTTCTCGACGCCCTGCTGGCGATCAAGAAGCTCTGTTTTGACGACCAGATCTGCACCTTGCCGCGGCTCCTCGATGCCGTCCGCGGCAACTGGCAGAATGCCGAGGACCTCCGCCTGGCGGTCCTGCACGCGCCGCACTGGGGCGACGATTCCGAAGACGCCACTGCCCTGGCGCGGTTTTTCCTCGACAACATCTACGACGAGATCAAGTCCCTGCGGAACAATCGCGGCGGCGGATATCATCTCGCCAGCTGGATCTACCGCGAATTCCGTTTTTGGGGCGAAAAGACCCGCGCCCTGCCGGACGGCCGGCGCGACGGGGACTACCTCGCCCAGGGCCTGAATCCGTCCTTCCTGCATGCCGACAACATCACCACCATGATCAACGCCATCAGCCGCGTGGATCACACCCGCTTCTTCGCCTCCAACACCAACTTCGTCCTGGGCCGTCAGCACGCCTCCCCGGAAATCATCGAGGCGCTTTTCCGCAGTTTCGCCCAGCACGGCATGCACTTGCTGCAGCTCAACTGCTTCAGCCGCGACGATCTTCTCGACGCGCAAAAGCATCCCGAGCGGCACCAGAGCCTCATCGTCCGCATGTGCGGTTTCTCCGCCCGCTTCGTCGTCCTTTCCCCCGAATGGCAGCGGGAAGTCCTGAGCCGGACCATCTATTGAGCCAGGCTGTCGTTCGTTGCCCTCGGGGGCGGCCTCCGGTCCGTGTTTTTGTACCGGCCAAGGCAAGGGTTGAGCAAGGCGGGAAGAAGCCGAAGAGGGAGATTTCTGGTTATGACCGACATTGAGATGATAGTGCCGCGGCTGCACCAGCTCGGCTTTCCGGAGTTGACGTTGATTCAATCCCTGAACGTTCTTCCGGGGAGCACGATCAACCTGGAATGCCGGCTGCCCAATGGCGCGACCGGGAAAATCCTTGACGACGGCAAGACGTATTTTGCCGCCCAGGTGGAAAAGGCCGACAGCGACCGCTGTTATGGCGTCGCCGCCGATGCCGACCAGCTTGCCGTCTATGAATATGGCTGCAACGGCGCCGACGCGGTCCTGGTGGCGTGGCTCAAGCGATAGAGCTGGCCGTGACCATGTTCCGCGCAATCGGATGTTCCGCCTGCCACGCCGCCGCAAATGGCCGCCTTGGTAAAAAATAGGCGATAGGGCATTGGCGATGGGGGCCGGAATGTGCACCGGAAATGTCCTTCCGGCTGACGTTTTCCAGTAAAGACCGAGCGGTTATTTTTATTATGAACGGTGATAGAATTACGAGCTTGATTTCATCGCCTTCGGTGCTATTTTTATGATGAGTTGCACTAAATTTCGGACGTTTTTGGATTGACGTCTTGCCGTGGGAATACATGCCTGACACTTGCTGGCCCGGGGGCGGCTGGCAAAAGGCCTTAACGGAGGCCTTGGAACGGGCGCCGCGACAGCCTTGCGGTCAGCCCCGGCCGTTGTCGTCAAATGGGTGAACAATATGGGCGCTATGGCGATCAACCTTTATGCTGCCTGGGCGGGATTTTTGTTCGGCTGCCTGTCGGGCGCCATTCCCGGCCTGTTCTTTTATCGGAGCGACTGGCTTGGGGGCTATGCCTCCTGGCCGCGGCGGATGATTCGCCTGGCCCATATCGCTTTCTTTGGCATTGGGTTCCTCAACCTGTCGCTGGCTCTCACCGCCAGAAGCCTTGGCCTCCAGACCGGGTTTCAGCCCAGCTCGGCCTTGATGATCATCGGCGCCGTCGCCATGCCCGCGGTCTGCTATCTTTCCGCCTGGAAGCCCGTCTTTCGCAATTTCTTTTTCATTCCGGCCGGCGCCGTTACCGTCAGCATCGTTCTTTTTATCTGGAGGATCATCGGGTCATGAAGATCGGCATGTTTCCCATGAGCGGCATTCGGGTTTGCGACCAGGAACTGCTTCGGCTGGGGCTGACGCTGCCGGGATTCGTGGAGCGCAGCAAGACGATTGCGTCCCTGCCCAGTCTCGGCCTGCTCACCTTGGCCGGGATGACGCCAAGCCGCCACCAGATCGAATATGTCGAGGTGCCGGACCTGGGACAGATGGAGTCGCTGCCGAAGGACATTGACCTGGCCGCCATTTCATCCTTCAGCGCCCAGATCGACGAGGCGTACGACTTGGCGCATTGGTATCGAAGCAAAGGCATACCTGTTGTCATCGGCGGGTCGCACGCCACCGCGGAGCCCGGGGAAGCGTCGCAGCATTGCGACGCCGTCGCCGTCGGCGAGGGCGAGTGCTCCTGGCTCCAGGTGCTGGAGGACGCCGAAAAGGGCTGTCTGCAGCGCGTCTATCGCCCGGAGGCCAGCGGATTCGACTTGGCCCAGGCGCCGATGCCGGCGTACGAGCTATTGGACATCTCGAAATACAACCGGCTGACGATCCAAACCAGCCGCGGCTGTCCCCATCACTGCGAATTCTGCGCCAGCTCCGTGGTGCTCACCGGGAAGTACAAGCAAAAGCCGATTGCCAAAGTTCTGGATGAAATCAACCGCATCCTCGCGATCTGGAAGCATCCGTTCATCGAGTTTGCCGACGACAACAGCTTTGTGGACCGCGCGTACTGGAGAGAGCTGCTTCCGCAGCTTCGCGGCAAGGGCCTCAAGTGGTTTGCCGAAACCGACCTTTCCGTTGCCGACGACCCGGAATTGCTCCATCTGATGCGCGAGACGGGGTGCGCGCAAGTGCTGATCGGGTTTGAAAGCCCGGTCGAAGAAGGTCTTTCCGGCCTGGAATTGCACGGCGACTGGAAACATCGCATGTTTCCGCGCTACCAGGAGGCCATCCGCACCATCCAGTCCCATGGCATCACTGTCAACGGCTGCTTCGTGATCGGGCTTGACGGGCATTCCACCGCCATCTTCGACCAGGTCGTTGATTTTGTCCGGGAAACGGAGTTGTACGAGGTCCAGGCTACCCTTTTGACGCCCTTCCCGGGCACGCCCCTGTATGCCCGCCTGGAACGCGAGCAGCGGCTGCTGGAGCCCCGCAATTGGAAGAAATGCACCCTGTTCGACATCAACTTCAAGCCGGCGCAGATGTCGGTCGGCGAACTGCACGACGGGTTCAAGCGCCTCGTGGTGCGGCTCTACAGCGACGAGTTCACCAAATGGCGCCGGAGTCGTTTCAAGGACGCCCTGCGCGTACGGAAGGACAGGAGGTGAGGTCCGCATGAATGGCAAGCGAGTCTTGGCGTGGTTGTTCGCCGTCGCGGCGGTGTACGACGGGCTGCTCGGGGCCGCCTTTCTGGTGGCGTGCGGCCGTCTTTTCGAATGGTACGCGGTGACGCCCCCGAACCATCCGGGTTATGTCCAGTTTTCGGCGGCGCTGCTGCTGGTCTTCGCGGTCATGTTTGCGGCCATTGCCAGGCAGCCGGTCCGGAATCGCGGCCTGATCCCGTATGGCATTCTGCTCAAGGTGTCGTACTGCGCCGTCGTTTTCTACCGCGGACGGATTCTGGGCGTTGCGGTGAAATCCTATCTGCCAAATTATCGCGAATTTTATGAAGCCCGCCAGTTCACACCGGCGGACGCCGCTTTCTCTTC
>JAKLHU010000221.1 GCA_022709995.1 Verrucomicrobiota bacterium
CATGGAAAGGGACGGGCGTGACCCGTCCCTTTCCATGTCCGGGCCGGGAAGTCCGAGCCGCCGTCGCTGTCGTGGACGTGTTCATCGGGCCGGGAAGGCGGCCCGGCCGTCGCGCCAGGGCAGTGCCCATTGCAGTCGTCTTGGGCCGGGCCAGCCAAGCCGGCGTTAGCAGCGGCTGGCACGGGGCGCGGCCGGGAAGTTTTCGGCCGCTGTCTCCCCGGCCCTGAAAAGCGTTTGTTCGAGGCCGATTTTCGTTGCGGACGGTTGATTTTTGCCGGAAACAGGGTATCTTTATGGAGTTGTCGGCATGGTTCATCCCGGAGAGGTGACAGAGTGGCCGATTGTGCAGCACTGGAAATGCTGTGTACCGCAAGGTACCCAGGGTTCAAATCCCTGCCTCTCCGCCATTAAAATGGAACCGCCGTCACGGCTGTAGTCAAAGCCGTGACGGCGGTTTTTGTTTTTTTCGGGAGCGGGCGGCCCGTCAGCGGTGTATTTTTTCGCTGATGAGGAGAGCGATGGCCCGGTTCAGGGGGATGTCGATGGTTTTGGCGATTTCCACGGCCAGCCGGTTGATGTCGTGATCATCGGCCAGGCTGATGATTTTTTCAATGACGGCATGGTCGTCAGACGGATTTTTAAGGCGTCGGATGGTTTCGTTGACCGAATCGCGGGCGCCGGCATTATTGTTTTGTATGACCTCCGGGGGGGTGCCCTCGCCGTAAACCAGCCAGGCTTCGTTGATATTGTACAGACGACAGAAGGTGTAGATCAGACCCCGGCTCATGCCGCCGATGCCGACCTCCAGCTTCGAGTAATGACTTAAGCTGATGCCCAAATCCTTGGCCATGGTTGTCTGGGTTTTCCGAAGTCGGGTACGAATCATTTTCAGGCGGGCGCCGATGTCCGTCAAATTGTTGGCATTTTTCTTTTTCATGGTTTTTCCTCATCGGATGGCTATGGGTCACCAAACGGCAGGCCGCTGAAATCCATTCGTCTTCCACGTTGCAGTTACCTTGAACCGGCCGTGATGCTTTTGGCGGGCGGATTTCGACTGCCCAACGGCAACCGGCCGGCGGTCAAGGGGGACTTCGGCGGGCCGGCCGCCTCGTGGATGGCGTTTCGACAACTCATTGGAGAGCGGATTCAGGAGAGGGCAACCAACGTGAGTCTTTTCGGCGCGGCGCGGATAGAAAGACATGAAAAGTTAGCAACTGCAAGAATGACCCATAAAATGCTTTGCATCGGCCGACGAGAGTCGCCCCACGGCGCGAATCAAACCGGAAAATTGATTTTTTCCGCTGCAAATTCAAATTTGCATCTTACTATAAACGTACAATTCATGAAAATCATGTACAAGTCATGAAAAAAACTAATTTTGTCATGCCAGGGTGACAAGTCGGCTCGGGTGCATATATTTTAAGGATAAGGCGACGGACCGGTGTCCGTCACGACGGGTAGGTTGCGGTGTCATGCCGGCATTCATCGCCAAGGCGCCGGCATCAGGAGAAGAAGCACGTGATGCGGATACATCCCAAATATGACTGGAAGCGGTTGACCCCGGCTGACGGGAGCCATTATTTTTTCGGCTATTACGACCGTTGTCCATGGAATCATGACCAGACTCTCCATTTGGTGCTGAAGGTCGCGCAGGCCACGCGGCTGCCGGTTCCCGGAGAGACGGCGGAGGTCGGCGTCGTCGACCGCGGTGGCCATTACCAGGGCTTGGCCGAGACGCGGGCGTGGTGTCACCAGCAGGGGAGCATGACGTTGTGGCTGCCGCATCGCCCCGGTTGCTTCATCTTCAACGACTATGACGTCGAGCGCCGGCAGCTACTGGCGAGGATCTATGATTTGCATCGGGGCCTGGTCGGCGCATACGACCGGCCGGTGTACGCCATGTCGCCGGACGGCCGATGGGGCGTGTCGCTCAACTTCGGCCGTATTCCGCGGCGCGGCTACAGTTACGCGGAGGCGTCGCTCAGCCGCGACGAACACCCCGACTATGACGCCGAGGGGCTGTTTCTGATCGACATGCACAGCGGCGCCTCCCGTCTCCTGGTCAGCTACCGGCAGATGATGGCCCTGCATCCCGTGCCCTATGAGCTGGACGATGTCTACGTCTGGCTCAACCACGCCATCTTCAATTGTGACTCCAGCCGGATCTTGTGGTTGTTCCGGCATTGCCACAATCCCCTGGCGCCGGCGTGGAAGACGCACATGTTCACGGTCGGCGTCGACGGCGCCGAACTGCTGTGCCCGCTGCCGCATTTTTATTGGAATGGGATGATTTCGCATCAGATTTGGGGGCGGACACCGCGGGAAGTCCTGATTGACGCCAGGTGGCGCACGACCAATGCCGACTACGTGGTCTTTGACGAGCGTCAGCTGCCCCTGCGGGCGACCTTGATTTCCAAGGGCATGGGGCCATTCGGGCACACCATTTTTTCACCGGATGGCACGTGGCTGCTGGCGGACACGTATTCGGACGAAAACAGCAACCAGCACCTGGCGCTGGTCAATCCGGCCGATGGTTCGCTGGAGGAGATCGGCCTGTTCCGGCACTACCAGCCACAGGGTTACTGCGGGGACGCCCGTTGCGACCTGCATCCGCGCTGGTCCCGGGACGGTCGGACCATCACCGTTGACAGCATACATAATTATGAGCGCGGCATTTACATGCTCGAACTGTAAGTTGAATCCGGTGGCGAAGTGGAGCGGTACGAGCCGTCTCGCGCCGTCCATGGAGCGACGGCCGGCAGCGCCGGAGACGCAGAGGAATTGCGAACATGGCGGGATACACGACGACAGTCCGAGAGGACATTGAATGGATCGGCATCCGGTGGCATGACGAAGTCTCCTCGGCCGGGCTTCCCCGGGTGCTTTTGATTGGCGACTCCATCGTCGTCGGACATGGCACCATGCTGCGTGACCACCTGCGGGGACGGTATGGCGTTGATTATTTCGCCACCAGCAAGATCGTCAGCGACCATGAGTACATGCCGGACTTGGAGTTCATGATGTCGCGGTACGACTACGAGGCCATTATTTTCAACAACGGCCTGCATGGCAGCCGGGTCGCCGACTCGATTTATGCGGAGGCCCTGGCGGCGGTGGTCGCCGAACTGCGCCGGCGGACGGCGCATCTGGTCTGGCGGAACAGCACGCCGTGCTATGCGTGGCCGGGCCGGGAGGACAAGGGCTGGACCGAGCGGGTGCAGGTCCGCAATGCCTTGGCGGCCGCGGTCATGGCGGCGGCGGGAGTGCCGGTTCTTGATGCGTATGCCTTGTTGGCCGGACAGCCCGAACTGAGTTCGGACGGTGTGCATTTCACCGCCGCCGGGTATGCCAAGCTGGTGGCGGCGGAAGCCGATTGCATCGAGGGCCTCGGCTTATCGTGATGAAGGAGGCGATGGCTTGGAACCAGCGCCCAGGTGGGTGGCGGCTTTTTGGTCGTGGTTCTGGTGGGGCCTTGGCTTGCCGTGCCGAACTGGTCGTGACTGATGGGCAACGGGCCAGCCCGGCAACTCCTGCCGGGGGGCGATGCCAAGAAGTGGAGGCGGTGATGACGATGAAGATCGCAGGGACGGCTGCTGTGGTGTGGCTTCTGTGTTTGGTCAGCCCCGGCCAGGCGGGATGGCGCCAGACGCATTTTCCCAGTGTTTGGGGAAACGGCTCGGCACTTATTTCGGCGGCGAAGTCGATTGTCGGTCTTGCCCCGCGAGTGCCTGTAGGCATACAATCTTCTTGTCCTGGCGGCAGCTGTCAGGACAATCAGGCGAGGCCTTCCGCGCTGCGGCGTTTTTGGACACGGCAGTGGCGGCCGTCGACGCGGCAGGCGCGGTTGCAGCAGGAGGCGGAGGAAGCGCGCTGGCGCCTGGAACAGCCGCATCCGGACGCGACGGCGGCGGGCCAGCTGCCGGAGTCGTTGCGTTATGAACGGCGGGGCGGGTGGTATTACGTGATTGAACGCAAGACCGGTCGCGAGGTCTTCCGGATCAAGGCCGGCGCCAGTCCCGGCGTACGGCGGTTCGGCACGATGAGCTGGATGGACCGCTGGATGCGCCGGTTCCGCGCCAAGAAGGCGCCGGTCAGCCGCGATCCCTGGCATTGGGAACGCCGCGAAGACGGCACGTATTACGGTTTCGACAGCGTCACCGGCGAGTTCAAAGGCACGTTCAAGTGGAGTGACCAGTGACTCGTGCCGCCACGCTGGACGGAATTGTTCTGTCCGCATGACCCAAGTAGTGAACCACCGATGAACACCGATGAACACGGATGTTGTTTGTCAAGCCAATCGACCGCAGTTGGAATTCGACCTTTTCCATGGTTGGCCATCTGAATCAGCTACCCATGTCCAAGCCTATTCAACACATTCAAGGCGTAATCGGTCAGCCATTGAGAATTGAGCGATAGAGGAGTCAACGCTTGGGTGCCTCAGGGCCGGAGGCGCCACCTTGGCGCGCCAGGCCACTAAGACCGCCATTATCAATGGGTGACCGCTTACTTCCAGGCATGGCCAACAAGCAGACGTGTTTCTTCCTTGCATAACTATCGGTGCTTATCAGTGTCCATCGGTGGTTCTTTTCTGTTTCCCCCGCCGATGGCGCGGGGTTCCCTTGCAAGATGGCGTTCCGGTCTGGAGGGGCTGGCCGCGCTTCACGGCAGCGCGCCGGGGGCAAAGTCGAGCCGGATGACAGCGGGCTGGCCGCGAAGCCC
>JAKLHU010000222.1 GCA_022709995.1 Verrucomicrobiota bacterium
TTCGTCACCGCCGCCGACTTTGCGGACGGCGTCCTGACCCTCCGCGCCGGCAAAAAAGCCCGCAAACGCGTGCTTCTGGTTTCATAATTGACGCTTTCCCCACCCCCAAACGCTGACACAAGCCGAGGAATCATCATGAAAATCGATCCCCGCGCCGCCATTGCGCCGGGCGCCCAGCTCGGCGCCGAGGTTGAGGTCGGGCCATTCGCGGTCATTGACGAGCACGTCGTGGTCGGCGACGGCTGCAAGATCGGACCGCACGTGCACCTGACCGGCCATACGACGATCGGCGCCAACACGGAAATTCACGCCGGCGCCGTCATTGGCGACGCGCCCCAGGACCTCCACTACAGCAACGAAGTCAGCTTCACCGACATCGGCCGGGACTGCGTCCTGCGCGAATACGTGACCATCCACCGCGGCACCGAAGAAGGCAGCCGGACCACCGTCGGCAATGGCGTGCTGATGATGGCGTTCTCCCACCTCGGCCACAACTGCGTCATCGGCGACGGCGTCGTCATCGCCAACGCCACGCTCCTGGCTGGCCGCGTCGAAGTCGGCCCGCGGGCCTTTGTCAGCGCCGGCGTCATGGTCCACCAGTTCGTCCGCATCGGCCGACTGGCCATGATCGGCGGCGGCAACGGCATCGGCCAGGACATCCCGCCCTTCTGCATGCTCCAGAATGAGCAAATCCAGGGCCCGAACGTGGTCGGCCTGCGCCGGGCAGGACTGGCCGAAAACGCCCGCGCCGCCGTCCGCCAGGCGATCAAACTTTATTTTCTCTTCGGGCTCAGCCGCATGGGCGCGATTGAGCGCATCCGCGCCGAAGTCCAGACCTGCCCGGAAGTCGAGGAGTTCATCGACTTCATCCTCAACACCAAACGCGGCATCAGCCCGGGACGACGCCTGAAAACACACTCGGAAACCGGCGACGCCACCCCCGAAAACGCCTGAGGCCAGACAAAATTCCCGGGCGGCAGCCAATAAGACCGGACGGCGATGCGTTTCTTAATGCATATCTGCCAGCACACGATTTCAACTTCAACCTTATCATTCACGTTAACGCAAGGGATTACCCATGAAGAAGTCCACCTCGTCTTTCACGCTGATCGAGCTGCTCGTCGTCATTGGCATCATCGCCATCCTCGCCGCCATGCTCATGCCGGCCCTGTCCAAAGCCCGCGAAAAAGCCAACCAGGCCGACTGCATGAGCCAACTAAAGCAGATCGGTTTGGCCCTGAAGATGTACGCGAACGACCAGAGAGGGTGGTTCCCGGCCGTTCTGGAAGATGACGGCACGGTCAGCGACAAAACCCACAACACCCCGGGTCTTGGCGTGCTTCTGCGCGACGACTACATCGAAACCGCGAAAATCTTCATCTGCCGCAGCAGCAAGCACACGGTTCCGCAAAAGACCGGCACAACACCAGCGTATCAGGTCATGCTTGACAACACGACCGACACCGCCAGCGGCAAAGATGCCAACAAGGAAATCTGCAGTTATTTGTATTACGGCGCCGTGAATTCCGACGACGCCACCGCCGAACACGGGATTGTCCGCGACAAGAACGCCAACCACAAGGTTCTGGGCAATGTGCTCTTCGGGGACAGCCACGTCGAAACCGTCTCCCCCGGCAAAGACGTCGAATGGGCGTCCGTCAACAACAACTTCAAGATGAAAAAACCCGGCGAGAGTGATGACTATGAAGACATACTCCCCGAGACCGAAAATGCCCTGTGGACGAAAACCGGCAGCCAGGATTGATTTCCCAGCGATCTGTTGACTAAACACTCGTGCATGCATCTACCCCGGCGATCCGGCCTTGAGCTGGATCGCCGGTTTGCTTTTCGGCACTCTTTTTTTCGCATCACGGCGATGACGAGACCGAGAGCGATAGGACGTATAGGACCAATAGGACGAATAGGGATGGGACGATAGGGGAAAACGGCAGGACCATGAACGTACTTCCCATTGTCCTCTTTGCCGTCCCATACGTCTTATATGTCCCATACGTCCCATTTTGCCGTCCCATAAGTCCTATGCTTCTTCCCTTGCCTTTCTCCCCCCGGCCAATTGCTTGGTCCATTCCCGGAGGGAGCTGTCGCGCGCGCCCATGATCAGACAGCAGGATGCATCGTGCTGCCGGCCGATGACCCCCTCGGCTTCCTGGCGTGTCGCCGCGTAAACCGGGAGGCCGGCGGCGGCCAGTTCGGCGGCTACCTCGTCCGATGTCGGCCGGAACGACGCCGAACCGCCGGCATAGAACACCGGCAGCAGCAGCAGCCGGTCACCGGGAAGCAGCGCGCCGCGCAGGGCTTCGCGCAGCGCCGGCCGCATGAACTCCAGCGGTCGGAAACCGTGCGGTTGAAAACACGCCAGCAACGGCGACCCGAAACGCTCCCGAGCCGTGGCCAAGGCCGCGGCGATCTTTTCCGGATTGTGGGCATAGTCGTTGACGACGGCCGTTCCGCCGGCCAATTGCCCCATCACCTCAAAGCGCTGCCGGACGCCGGGAAAGGCGGCCAGCGCGCCGGCCAGCGCCGCCGGCGAGCGCGGCAAGTCCAGCAGGCTGAGCAAAGCCAACACCGCGGTCGCATTGACCGCGGAATGACGACCGGACTGCGAAGAAGCGACCTCGCCAAAAACCGGCGCCCGGAAACGAATCCCTTGCGCGACGGCGGCATATTCCATCGGATGCAGCACGCCCGGCGTTGTCGTCTTCTCGGCGGCAAAAAGCGCCTGCCGGCGCGGGCCGCCGGCGGCAAGCCCGGCCAGTTCGGCCAAGACCGCGACGCCGCTCCGGCAGCGTTGCAGAAACCCCGTGAACACGGCGCGCAATTCATCCTGACCGTAGTGGTCGTTGCCGACATTGAGCAGCACGCCGTAGTCCGGCGCAAAGGCGCTCAGGGACCGGTCGCTCTCGTCGACTTCATAGACCAGCCAGCGCGGACAACGGCCGGAAACGGCGAAGTTGCCCGGAAAGACATCGGTTTCGGCATCCAGGCAATAGCCGCCATTGACCATGAGCACGTCCTCGCCTAACGCCCTCAAGGCGCTGGCGATCCAGCCCGTCACCGATGTCTTGCCGCACGACCCGGCCACCGCGATCTGCCGGCCCTCCAGGCGGTTGAGCGCCGCCGCCAGGGCCCGGGCCCGATGCACGACGGGGCAAGTCGGCATGACCTGCAAGTCGGGATTGTCGGCCTCGACGGCCGTCGAGATGATCAACGCCGCCGGCGCTTCCGCCCGCACGCCGCCGCCGTCCTGAGCGTAAAGGCGAATGCCCTGCCGCCGCAAGGCAGCATAGAGCTCTTCCTTGCCGGGCTCGTCCAGCCCCCGGTCGCTGCCGGCGACATCATGTCCTTGCCAGCGCAACAGCTGCGCCAGGCCGCTCATGCCGATGCCGCCGATCCCGACCAGAAACACCTTCGACGGAACCTCCGGAAACTGTGCTGCTTGCTCCATGCCCATACTTCCTATGCGTCTTTTTGCGTCCCATGCGTCCTATACCATCCAACTCCCTCATCTACAACCGTTTCTGCCAGTCCCAAGGGCCATCAGATCGTCGAGCCGTGCGTCCCGCCATCCCGGCTGACTCAGGATGTGTTCCAGCAAATAGCCGCAGCCGACCGCATCGTAGAGCGCGTCATGCGGGTCGCGTCCCGGGCAGGCCAGGCGGGTCTTTTCCAGCAGTCCGAGCTGGTCCAGGAGATCTCCGAGCTGGTAGCTTTCCAGGCCCGGGTAGGCCGCCCGGGCCAAGACCAGAGAATCGACCCAGTCCGGAAAGTCATGAAAGGCGAAGGTCTGCCGCAGCAGGGACCGTTCGGTCGGCGCGTGGTGCGCCGCCAAGGGGCGCCCCAGCAGCCACGGCGACAACTGCGGCCACAGCTCCAGAAGGCTCGGCGACTGCGCCAATTCTTCCCGGATCGACGCCCAGCGCCCGGGCGAATACGGGTTGAACGGATGGCTTTCCGGAACCCGCAGATTCATGGTCAGGCAATGTTCCGGCAGAACCCGGCCATGGCGAAAAAAAACGGCCCCGATCTGCCAGGGCAGATTCGGATGGCCCTCGCAGGCCCCGGTGCTCTCAAAGTCCAAAACCACCATGTCGGTTGCAACCGCCAAAACCATCGTTCTATTCCTGCCTCCCCGCATGATTAGTCCCCGGCCACGCCTTGTCCATCATGGAGTATATTATAGCCCGTCCCCTGCAACATCCAAACCACCGCCGCCTATTCGGAGAACCACGATGCTCGATCTCCAGCACAACCTCGCCGTCCAAGCCTACTGCTTTCGCCACTTCAAGGACGGCGGCCCCGTCGCCATCGCCCGCAAAGTCCGGGAAATCGGCCTGACCAAAGTCGAAATCTCGCCGCCGGCCGACCGCGCGCTGTTCCTGGACACCATCCGGAAATTCCGGGACGAGGGCGTTGACATCGCCTCGGTCTTCGCCCCCACCCTGACCGGCAACGAGCCGGCCGAACGCGCCGCCTGCGACTTCGCCAAGCTCTGCGGCCTGAAGCACATGACCGTCAACTTCGCGCTCAATCAGAATGTCTACAAGACCTTCGCCCTCGCCGAAAAACTGGCGGCCGAATACGACCTCCATCTCGGCATCCACAACCACGGCTGCAGCCACTGGCTGGGCTCGGCCGCCGTGCTCGACTATGTCTTCCAGAACACCTCGACGCGCATCGGCCTCTGCCTGGACAC
>JAKLHU010000223.1 GCA_022709995.1 Verrucomicrobiota bacterium
GTATGTCGACGCCGTCTATGATGAAAAGAGCGGCTGGAGCCAGGCGGAACTGCGCCAGGCCCTCCAGGGCCACCGCGACCACTGCCCCGAGGAGCCGCGTATCCTCACCCGCGCCTGGCTGTTCCGCCTAGTCTGCGAACATGGCCGCCTCGCCACCGAGCCCTTCAACTGCTTTGCCACCAAGGTCGCGGACGGCGGGCTTATCCTCGAGCTGCGCCGCGAATGGCTGATCAGCGCCTGGAAGACGGAATTCGGAGACAACGGCCTGGGCATCGGCTCGGTGACCGAGATCAACGACCGCCACGCCGTCGGCTACATGGTCGACTTCAGCCACACCTGCCCGGACTGGCCGGCGCTCCTCCGCCTCGGCCTGCCCGGACTGCGCGACCGCGCCTCCGCCGGCGACACGCCCTTCCACCAGGCCGCGGCCATGGTCTACGACGGCGCCATGACCCTCTGCCGCCGGCTGGGCGCCGCCGCCGGCCTGCCGACCCTGTCGGTACTGGCCGAACGGCCGCCCCAAACCCTGCACGAGGCCTTCCAGCTGGCCTATCTCTTCCATGACCTGCAAGAAATGGAGGGCGAGCCGGTGCGCACCATGGGCTGGTTCGACCGCCTCTACATCGACTTCTACCGGCACGACCTGGCCGCCGGCACCCTCGCCCGCGACCAAGCCCGCGAACTGATCAAATACTTCTGGATCGGCTTCTACGCCAAGACCGAGGGCAAACTCTTCGGCAAGAACTTCTGCTTCGGACCGGAGGTGAACGAGCTGTCCTATCTGGGCATGGAAGTCTACCACGAGCTCAACACCGTCGACCCGAAGCTCTCCGTGCGACTGGCTCCGGACACGCCGGACGACTTCCTGCGCCTGGCCGTCAAAAACATCCGCGACGGCCGCAACGGCATCGTCTTCCTGAACAACGACCTGGTCGTCAGCAGCCTCGTCCGGCATGGCCGCACCCCGGCGGACGCCGCCGACTTCATCCCCATCGGCTGCTACGAACCGGCCGTGCTGGGCAAGGAAATCTCCACCTCCGGCGCCACTCATGTCTACCTGCCCCAAATCGTCCTCCTGGTCCTGGCCGAACCACGCGACTACGCCACCTTTGACGAGGTCCTCGACGCCTATCTGGACCGACTGCGCCGGGAAATCGACTACATGGTCGAACAGCAACGGCGCTGCGAACGCATCTGGCCCGACATCAACCCCGCCCCGTTCCTGTCCGGAACCATGGCCGAATGCGTCGCCCGCGGCCGCGACATCACCGCCGGCGGCGCCCGCTACAACACCACCGGCTGCATTGTCAACTTCTTCGCCGACGCCGTCGATTCTCTGGCCGCCATCGACCACCTTGTCTTCCGGACCAGGCAATGCACCCTGGCCGAACTGCGCCAGGCCCTGGCCGACAACTGGCAAGGGCACGAGGAACTGCAGTTGAACGCCCTCAACCGGGCCCCAAAATGGGGCAACCGCGACGACCGCGCCGACCACATCGGCGTCGCCATCGCCGAAGTCGCCGCCAAGCGCCTCAACACCGCCGCCAATGCCCGCGGCGGCCACTTCATGGCCGCGTTGTTCGGCCAACTGGTCGTGGAACGCGGCCGGCTTCTGGGCGCCCTGCCCAGCGGCCGCCTGGCCGGAACGCCCGCCGCCAAAAACCTCGACGCCTGCATCGGCATGGACCGGGAAGGCATCACCGCCCTGATGAATTCCGTCCTCAACATCGACCTAGCCCAGTTTCCCGATGGCGTCTGCCTGGACCTGATGCTCCACCCCAGCGCCGTCCAGGGCCAGGACGGCATCGCCAACCTGGCCGCGGTCGTCCGCGCCTTCCTCGACGGCGGCGGCTCCGGACTGCAATTCAACATTTTCTCGGCGGAAACGCTACGGGACGCCCAGGCGCACCCGGAACAATACGCCAATCTCCAAGTCCGGGTCTGCGGCTGGAACGTTCGCTTCACCGACCTGACTCCCGCCGCCCAGAATACCTTCATCGCCCAAGCCGAGGCCCTGCCATGACCGCCAGAGCGCCCGTCGCCGACTTCAAGCGCTTTGCCGTCCACGATGGCCCCGGCATCCGCACGACCGTATTTCTGAAAGGCTGTTCGCTCGCGTGCCAATGGTGCCACAATCCGGAAACCATCAGCCCGCGAAAGGAACTGGCGCTGCACAGCCGCCGGTGCGTCGGCTGCGGCCGCTGCGTCGCCGTCTGCCCGGTCAGCGCCCACGCGATCAACGGCCCGGACGACCACGTCATCGACCGCGACCGCTGCCAGACCTGCGGGCTGTGCGTCCAGGCCTGCCTGCACAACGCCCTCGAAATCTATGGCCGGCATGTCACCAGCGCGGAGGCCGCCACCGAAATTCTCGCCGACCGGGCCTTCTATGCGGCTTCCGGCGGCGGGGCCACGGTCTCCGGCGGCGAACCGCTCCTGTACCCGGACTTCTGCGCCGAACTCGGAACCATCCTGCACCGGGAAAACGTCCATTTTGCCGTCGACACCTGCGGCAACGTGCCTTGGGCCAGCTTCCGGAAGGTCCTGCCCGTGACCGACTTGTTCCTGTATGACTTCAAGCACGCGGACACCCGGCGCCATCGCCGCCTGACCGGCGTCGGCAACCGCCAGATTCTCGCCAATCTGACCCGCCTGGCCGCCACCGGCGCCCCCATCGAAGTGCGCATGCCCATGGTGACGTCCCTCAACACCGATGTCGACGACGTCGCGGCCGCCGCCGCCTTCCTGGCCGCCCTGCCCAAGACGCCGACCGTGCGCCTGCTGGCCTACCACGACCTGGCCCGCGGCAAATACGCCGCCATCGGCCGGCCCGACACCATGCCGGACGTGCCGCCGCCCTCGCGCCCACAGCTGGAACAGACGGCCGCCATCCTCCGCGGCGCCGGACTATCCGTCGTCCTCTGAACCACGACTGACCGTGATCAACACCCAGGATTCAACCCGGCCGGCCCGAATGTCACCCTGGGCGTTCCTGGCATCGTTCCTTCCCGATGAAAGTCCAAGGCCAGCACAACTCCCCTGATGGAAGGATAATGTGTCACAGCCAAGCCACCTCAGGTGATTTTTCTGCTGGATGAGAGAACATTGCTCTTGCCCGGCGGCCCGCCTGACGCAGGCCTACCGGTTCGCCCGCGTGAAGGAATAATAATGGAGGTCATCCGAACGGTCGCCAGCATAGCCTCTTGCGCTTCTTCAAGGGCATGGCCACAACGCCCGCGAGGTCATGATAATCGGCAATATCCCCTCGCTATATCAACAGGGGCGCCTTTTCCGACGAACTCAGAATAGAAAACGTTCCACGAGGACAAGGCGTTCCTGCCTGCTACCAGCCCTGGTGACGTCAACCCGAAAATGAATTCTCTAAGGCGGCAATCCCAAACTCACACGTGCGAGTTCCACAAAAAAATAAAGGCCTCACATCTTGACCTTTTTCGACTTTGATATATCTTATTGATATATATCATAGACAAAACAAGGAGGTGCTTGATGGACATTGCCAAGATCTTCAAAACTGGGCGTTCTCAGGCGGTGCGGCTGCCGAAAAAATACCGCTTTGACACTGCTGAAGTGGAAATCCGCAAGGAGGGCAACCACATCATCCTCACGCCCATTACCCGTCAAGGCGCCTTGGAGGCGTTTCTCGCGATGCCCTGCTGCCCTGATTTCGAGGTCGACCGGCCCACGGCGCAACTGGTGCAGGAAAGGAATCCCCTCTGATGGCATCCTACATGCTCGATACCGACATGGCGTCCTACCTGATTCGCGGCGACCACCCTCAAGTCACCGAGACTTTCCGCACTCATTTCGGCCGTATCTGCATATCGAGCATCACCGCCGCCGAACTGCTCTACGGCGCGGAAAAGCGCAATTCCCTGTCATTGAAGCAAAAAGTGAACGCTTTCAACAATCTCGTGCCGATTATTGACTGGACGAAAGAGGCGGCAAGCGCCTATGCGCACCTGCGAACAGAATTGACAACCGCCGGGACGCCCATCGGTTCCAAGGACATGCTGATTGCCGCATCCGCCATTGCCGAGAAGGCGATCCTCGTCACCAACAACACCGCGCATTTTTCCCGTATCAGCCGGTTATGCATTGAGAACTGGCTCGCTTGAACAAATAACTCCCAACCGGTGCCCGCGTTGGCGCCAGGGGAGAACGGCATCGCAATTTGGGCCGATCGCTTTCGCGCGGGTTGGCGCAGCGGCGCCCAAGGCCTCCGTATGCAGAGAACCTTCGGCTTCTGCCATAGCCTTGACGGCGCCGGGGCTATGCTCAAGATGGCATGGCCGCGGCGGCCAGAGGGAGCACAACCTTCCGTCCCGTGAGGGCGGATTGGTACATGGCTTCGATGATTTCAAGAGTGAGCTTTGCCTGCGAAGCGCTGGCAACCGGCTCGCGCTGATCCCGGACCGCCTCCAGAAAATCGGCGGAGGCAAAACGATTGTTGTCCATGAAATAGCGGATTGCCGAGGCGGAAAAGGCAGAGTAATCCAGCGGAAGGACGCCCGGGATGACCCGATTTTCCCGGAGCGGGACGTTTTCATACGCGCTTTCGTCTTCCGGTGGATAGGGAGAAAGGATGAAGCGCAACGCCCGTTGCTCATCGTAGCGGACACTGAGGCAGCCATCGGCGCCGGCAACCGTCACTCCCATGCGGACCTGCTTCCGGAAAAGTC
>JAKLHU010000224.1 GCA_022709995.1 Verrucomicrobiota bacterium
CGCGGTGGCATGGGCTTCGAGGTGACGCGGGCTTCAAGGGCTTTGGTGGACGGGTAATAGTGCGCCGGAAGGTGCGTTGTGGCAGTGGAAGGCGTGCACGGGCTGGAAGCCCGTGCCACCTCTCCCGGGCCACCTCTCCCGTGTCACTTTGGATAGCGTTGCTCTATGGCTCAATGTTCAATGGCTGACCGATTACCCCCACTGCGCTTTTTTCCAAACCTGCGATTTGACTTCGCAAACCGGCATATTATATTTGTTTTCCAGTTTTATGGATTTTTATCCATCATTGATGAAAAAGGGCAACAGGAGACAACGTCATGGCAACCATGAGCAGGGCCTTCAACACGACGGATTTGCGAGATCCCGTCAAGGCGGCTGACTTTGTCAAGCGCAAGGCGCTGGAATTCGGCGCCGATGCGGTTGGCGTCGGGAACATTGAGCGCTGGGCCAGCGCTCCGATCCAGATGGACCCGAAGCAGATCATGCCGGAGTGCAAGTCAGTGGTCGGGATGGTGTTCCGGGTCGAGCGCGGCAGTATGCGCGGCATTGAGGAAGGAACGTATTTCAGCAACTATTCGGCGATGGGCTACGGCGGTCTGACCTACCTGTACATCCCGATGACGGTGATCAATCTGACGAAGGCGATCGAGGACGAGGGTTACGAGGCCATTCCGATGGGTCACCAAAGCGACTGGCGCGCCATTGACAACGAGGGCTTTGCCCGGCCGAACTACAGCCGCCCGGTCCGCCCGGGGCAGGCCATGCCCGACATCATGATCAACCTGCGCATCGCGGCGTATCTCTGCGGCCTGGGCGAGATCGGCTTCAGCAAGATGTTCCTGTCACCGCAGTTCGGCCCCCGCAACCGCATCGGCATCATCATGACCGACCTGGAACTGGCGCCGGACCCGATCTACGACGGACCCCAGCTCTGCAACCGCTGCATGGCGTGCGTCAAAGCCTGCCCCGGCCAATGCTTCCCGACCGACAAGACGGTCAAGGTCAACCTGGCCGGCCACGCCGTCGAATGGAGCGACATCGAAACCAAGAAATGCAGCGTCGCCTTCCGCGGCGGCGTTCCGACCGACACCGTCCAGGAAGACCCCTACATGACCGACGTCCCGACCTCGGTGCCGGGCGACTACAGCCCCTTCCGGCACAAGCCGAAAAACGTCTACAACACCGGGCAGGCAGTCTGCGGCGCCCGCGGCTGCACCCGTGCCTGCATGATCAGCCTCGAAAGCCGCGGCGTCCTGCAGAATTCCTTCAAGCAGAAATTCCGCCGCCGGCCGACCTGGTCGGTCGACTGGAGCAAGGAGCCGGAATACGCCGCCGGGACCGTCTTCCGTGAAAAAGCCCCGAAGAGCGACATTGACTGAGACGAGACTTCGTCCCGGCAATCTTTGCCTTCCTGGCCCCGCCGCAACCACCGCCTGGTCGCGGCGGGGCCGCTTGCTTCCGGGCGCCGGCCGCGCTTTTCCTTCCCAAGCGCCGAGTTTTTTCCTTTTCCGGCTTTGCACTTGCCGTTTCCGGCATTACATTAAAAACTTCACATTCCATAGTATTGTTCCGACAGTCCTCCGCGCACCCTTTGGTCTGTCGGCAATTTCATGACCTGACCAGGGAGCATCACATCATCATGTACGCCATCATCAAAACCAGCGGTAAGCAATTCAAAGTCGAATCCGGCGCCATTCTCGAAGTCAACCGTCTCGCCGCCGAACCGGGCGCCACCGTCACCCTTGCCGACAGCGTCCTCATGGTTCAGGACGGCGACACCGTCCGAATCGGCACGCCGACCGTCCCGGGCGCCACCGTCACCCTCGAAGTGAAAGAACACTTCCGCGGTCCGAAGCTAATCGTCTTCAAGATGAAACGCCGCAAACGCTACCGCGTCAAGCAGGGCCATCGTCAGGATATGACCAAAGTCGTCGTCAAAGACATTGCCATCGCCTGATGCCGGTCTTGGACCCCATGGTCCGATAATCCCTCATTCCCCTCGCGCGAGGCGGACGGAGCCCCCCTCCGACTGCGCTCGCGCTTTTTGTTCAGGCCCCGCCGGCCGGCACTAACGCGCCCGAACCGGCCATTTTTCCTTGTCAGCTCCCGCCCCGGCCGATTTCCATCCCCCCCGCCGACGGCAGGCCCACCCCAGCAAAAAAGCGACTATGACGAACGCCCTTGACATCCTGAAAGAACGCGGCTTCATCTACCAGATCACCAACGAAGAAGCCATGTGCAAGCGCCTGGCCGAAGGCCCCGCCACCTTCTACGTCGGCTTCGACCCGACGGGAAGCAGCCTGCACATCGGGCACCTGCTCCCGGTCATGGCGATGCGCTGGCTGCAAAAGGCCGGCCACCGGCCGATCGCCCTGGTCGGCGGCGGCACCGCCATGATCGGCGACCCCTCCGGCAAAACCGAGGCGCGCCCCATCAGCGACGTGGCCACCATCGACGCCAACGCCAGAGCCATCCAGGCCCAGCTCGGCCGCTTTCTCGACTTCGCCCCCGGCCAGGCCGTCATGGTCAACAACGCCGACTGGCTGCGCGGCCTCAACCTGATTGACTTTTTGCGTGACATCGGCAGCCTGTTCAGCATTCCCCGCATGCTCAGCGCCGAATCCGTCCAGCTCCGTCTGGAGACCGGCCTATCCTTTCTGGAATTCAGCTATCCGCTGCTGCAGTCCTACGACTTCTACGTCCTCCGCCGCGACCACGGCTGCCAGTTCCAATTCGGCGGCCAGGACCAATGGGGCAACATCGTCGCCGGCGTCGACCTGACCCGCCGCCTCCTGGGCGAGGAAGTCTTCGGCGCCACCTTCCCGCTCCTGCTGAAAAGCGACGGCGCCAAATTCGGCAAGACCGCCGGCGGCGCCGTCTGGCTGGACCCTGAACGCACCGCGCCCTTTGACTACTACCAGTTCTGGCGCAATGTCGACGACGCGGACGTCACCCGCCTCCTGGGCTTCTTCACCAGCCTGCCCATGGCGGAAGTCCGCCAGCTCGGCGCCCTGCCCGCGCCCCAGATCAACCGCGCCAAGGAAATCCTGGCCTACGAGGCCACCGCCCTGGCGCACGGCCACGACGAGGCCATCCGCGCCTTCCTGGCCCAGTGGCCGAACGAGCCGTTCGCGATTCTGCTCTGGGGAGTCCGGCCCGGACAACCCACGACGCCGATCCGCCATGCCGTCATCATCCGCGCTGCCCGCAGCCTGCTTGAGCTGGGCGACCTGAGCGCAGCCGAGCTGGTCCTGCCCTACCTGCAGGATCCACGCCTGATTGTGCGCCGACTGGCCCGCAAAGTCTACGCGGAAGGACGGAAATAACCCCACCCGAAGTGCATCGCCCCAGCCGGGAAGACGCCGATAGCCAACCGAAACGCCCTGCCAGACGGGTCGGGACGGCCGGCCCTTCCCGACTCCCCAACCACTCCCTGAACCCGCCCCGCCATGAACATGCTCAGCCAGGATGAACTGAAGACGCTGTTTGAGACCACGCTGTATTTTCTGGCGCTGCTGAATCCCGCCAGCAAGATCCTGTTCCTGTCAGCCCGGCAGCCGGCGCTGACGAACAAGGAGTTGTCGCACATCGCCTGGCGGGCGACCATGTTCGCGTTCGGCATCCTGCTGGTGTTCTGCATCTGCGGCAATTTTCTGATGGTCCATGTCTTCCGGGTCGAATTGTACGCCTTGAAGCTGGCCGGCGGTCTCGTCCTGCTCCTCACCGGGCTCAACGCCGTCCAAAAAGGCATCTTCTACAACCAGGACGCCAACAAGATCGTCAGCGACGACGAATTGTCGGTCGTGCCGCTGGCGGCGCCGCTGATTGCCGGCCCGGGCACAATCGCCATCACGGTGTCGTATTCGCTGGAGTATGGCGTTGGCAGGACCTTGCTGTCGCTGGCCATCGCCTTGCTGATCAACACCGGCTGCATGCTGGCCGCCAAGGCCATTGCCAGGATCCTGGACGCCATGGTCATGATCGGGCCGCTGATTCGCCTGACTGGCCTGATCATCATGGCCGTCGCCATGCAGATGATGCTCTCCGGCGCCGCCGAATGGTTGCAGGCGATGCCGTGACGTAAAGACAGACCATGCAAACGCGTTTCGCGAACCACTGCCGGGCAGAACACCGCCCCAGCATAACCATCCGGTGAAGCAGCCCGTCGCGACAAGCGGCCAGGGTGAATGCGCGCCAACGGCAGGTCAGAGCAGCGCGTGCAGGTGCGGGAAAGGCTGCAAAGCGCGCTCGAGAATGCCATGCATGTAGGCAATGGCGACGCCGTAATTGGTCATGGGAATGCCTTGATCATGGGCGCACTTCATGCGATACGTCACTTCCCGCTCGTTGAGCATGCAGGCCCCGCAGTGGATGATCAGCCGGAAAGGCGTCAAGTCATCCGGAAACTCCGTGCCGCTGGTGTACTGATACGTGATGTCCTTGCCGGTGAACTGCCGGATCCAGTTCGGCAGCTTGACGGTGCCGATGTCGGTGCACTGCCGGTGATGCGTGCAACCCTCCGAAATCAGCACCCGGTCGCCCTCCTGGAGCCGTGACAGCTCCCGGGCGCCGCGCACATTCGCCTCCAGGTCGCCCTTGTAGCGCGCGAACAGGATGGGGAACGAGGTCAGCTGGACCTCGGCCGGAGTGTCAGCCGAGACCTTGGCAAACACCTG
>JAKLHU010000225.1 GCA_022709995.1 Verrucomicrobiota bacterium
GAACTGATGGAAGGCGGCGGTCGCGGCGCCTCGTCGCGGTGCGGCGCCGCCTCGGCGGTCTGGGTCTGCGCGAACAGCACGTCGAGAATTTCAGGCGCTTCCTGGGCGGCATAGAGCATGACCGCGACGACATGCTGGCAATAGGGGATGACCGGCTTGCAGGAGCAGCGGCAGCCGAGCCGGTTGCTGTGGATGCTCAGGGTGACTCTTTCGAAGTTGTAGGACTCATTGGCGACCTTGGCCTGGATGGCCCGCGGCGAACACTGGGCGTCCAGCACGGCGCCTTCATGATACAGGCGCGAGCCCTTGTCCCAGTTTTCCTGGTGCGCCAGACTTTTGATGAGATCATGAAGGTTCATTGATGCATAGTCCGGAGACGGAACCGGGGAAACGACCTCGGCGGTGGCAGGCGGCTCCGTGGGGCCGGTCGGATGAAGGCGTTGCTGGCTAGGGCTGGGTCGTTCCGGCGGCGGAGAGAGAAAACTGGCACGTGTCAAACCGTGGCCGCGCCGGCCGGAGCGGCCAGGCAGCCAACTGGAGCGGCCAGGCAGCCAGCTGGAGCGGCCAGGCAGCCAGCTGGAGGCCGCGGTCGCGTCGATTACGGCCGCCGCGGCCGCGAGATATCCGCGCCGGCGTTTTGGGGGTGTGACTTGTCGATAAAAATATACCGGCCGCGGTTGTTTTTCAAACCGACTGCTGGCAAAGGGCAGGGAAAACCGAAAAAAACGGCGTGCCGTTTAAAAAAAACGGCGGGCAGGAGTTATATTTGTTTTTGCGGATTTGCGGTTTTTTGGTGTTATGCCTGGCTGTTGCCGCCGGCCGTCGCCCTTCGGAAAGGGCAGGTTGGTTTTCCTGGCGGCCCGGGCCGGGGATGGTTGCATGGACAAGGAGGCTGAGGACAATGGCGAAATTGCGATATGGTTTGATTGGCGCCGGTGGTTGCGGCAAAGGCAAGCATTTGGCCTCCTACTCGCAGATTCCCGAGGTGGAGATGGTGGCGGTCTGCGATATTATTCCCGAGCGTGCGAATGACGCCGCCGATCGTTTCAATATCGAGGCGGCCTATACGGACTACCATGAAATGCTGCGGGAGGAAAAGCTCGACCTGGTGAGTGTCGCCACCCCCAATCACCTGCACGCCCCGGCGACGATTGCCGCCCTGCAGGCCGGTTGTCACGTCCATTGTGAAAAGCCGGCCTCGCTGACGCCCGCGCTGGTACAGTCCATGATCGCGGCTCGGGACGCCGCCGGCCGCAAGCTGATGATCGGGCTCAACAACCGTTTCACGCCCTGGGCGCAGTTCGCCAAGAAGTATGTCGAAGCCGGTTTGTTAGGCGAAATATATCACGCCAAATGCGGCTGGAAGCGCCGCCGCGGCATTCCCGGCAAGGGCGGCTGGTTCACGACCAAGGCGCAGTCTGGCGGCGGGCCGTTGATCGATCTCGGCGTGCATTTCATCGACGTGGCCAATTACCTGATGAATTTTCCGAGGCCGACGGCAGTGAGCGGGCAGACCTATAGCCGGTTTGCGGACGCCACGCCATTCAATCCGCAGGCGACCGGCTATACCGGCACTTATGATGTCGAGGACCTGGCGGTCGGGATGGTGCGCTATGCGAACGGCTGCACTCTGGATGTCGAATTCAGCTGGGCCTCCAACATCGAAACGAGCTATTCCTTTGTGGAGCTCTACGGCGACAAGGGCGGCCTGAAATTTGAGAAGGGCAAGTTGTCCCTGTTCGGGGAAGCGGTTGGCGCGCCGCTGGACAGTCAGCCGACCCTGCCGGCCGACACGGCCTGGGGGGTGGCCGAGACCAAATACTATGTCGACTGCATTCTGCACGACCGGGAGCCTTTGGCCCGGGCCGAGGAGGCGGTCGTCATCATGGAAATCATCACCGGGCTGTATGAGTCGGCCGCCCGCGGCCAGGAAGTCTGGCTCGGCCGCCGGCCGCCGCCGCGCCGGACGGCCAAAAAGTGAATGTCGCGGAGGCGGAGATCTCCGCCAGCATGGTTGGCAGCGGCCGGCAAAGGCTCCTTTTTCCTCACAAATTGTCACGATGGCGAACATGAAAGACGACGATGACCTGTACGTTCATTGAAAGCGATGCGGCGCTCCGGGAGTTTTGCCAGGCGGCAGCCCGTCAGGGGCGGGTGGCGATTGACACGGAGTTTGTCTGGACCAGCACGTATTACCCCCAGTTGGGTTTGGTGCAGCTCAGCTGGGACCAGGAGCATAGCGCCCTGGTCGATGCGTTGGCGGTTTCCGACCCGTCGCCGCTGCGTGACGTGATCGCCGACCCGTCGATTGTCAAAGTCCTGCATGAAGCGGCCAGCGACCTGCCGATTCTGCGGCGCTGGTGCGGCGTTTTGCCGGCCAGGGTGTTCGATACGCGCATCGCGGCCGGTTTCTGCGGGTTGACGACGGCGGTTTCCCTGAGCGGACTGCTGACCACCCAATTGGGGGTCGCCCTGGCCAAAACCGAGACCCGCACCGATTGGCTGCAACGGCCGTTGTCCCCCGCTCAACTCCAATATGCCGCCGAGGATGTGGCCTGGCTGCCGCGCCTGTACGAGGTGCTGCATGGGAAAATTGAAAAACTCGGCAATTTGAACTGGCTTGAGGAGGAGATGTCGGTCTACGAGCAGGAGGATTATTATGCCGAGCCGGACCCGCAGGAGAGCTGGCGGCGAGTGTCGGGGATGGGGTCACTGTCCGGGGTCGCCCTGGCGGTTCTGCGCGAGCTGGCGGCATGGCGGGAAAGCACGGCCTGCAGCCTGAACAAGGCCAGGCCGCGCCTGTTGCGGGACGAACAGCTGATCTACGTGGCGCAGCAGCAGCCCAAGACGTTGGACGACTGCCGGTCCATCCCGAATCTCTGGCCGCGTTCGGCCGAAAAGTACGGTCAGGACATCGTGGCGGCGGTGCGGCGCGGTCTGGAAACGCCGCCGTCGGCGTGGCCGTCTCTTGGAATCATGCCGGTCGACAAGCGGAGCCTGAAGATGCAGTGCGACCGGATTCTCAGCCTGGTGCGCAAAAAGGCCGCGGCGCGTGACATTGATCCGACTTTGGTGGCTGCTCGGCGCGAGGTTGAAAGTCTGGCTTTGGCGGTGTTCCGTTCCCGGTCGCGCCCGGAGCACAAGGCTCTTCTGCGCGGCTGGCGTTACGAATTGCTTCGGCCGCAGATCGACTTGGCCCTGGGGGAAATGGCGGCCGTCCGCCTGGCCGGAGCGTAGGCAGAGCGGCTACGGCCAGCCGGACGGCGTCGCCGGGGAATCATGACCGCGCATGCCGGTTGCAAAAGTGGCATCCACCGGATTTTTCCCAAAAAAATAACCTGCCGGTCGCACAAGCGGCGACATTGTGTTACATTGAAATGTAGTCATGCCTCGAGGCGGTCGGAACGCCAGCCATAACGGACAATATTAAAAAGAGAAGATGAGTCAAAGGAGCAAGGCAATGATGAAGGTAGGTTTGTGCGGATTTGGAAGCATGGGCAGCGGCCACGTCCAGCTGCTGCAGAAGCATGAAGGGGTGAAACTGGTCAGCGTGGCGGACGTCCGCCCCGACCGCCGCGAGAAAGTCGCGGCCGAGTTCGGCGTCAAGACCTGGGAGTCCGGCGAGGCGATGATCGCGGCCGGCGGCCTTGATGTCGTTTTCATCTGTGTTCCGACGTATCTGCACGCGCCGTTGGCGATTCAGGCTATGGAGGCCGGCTGCCATGTCTTCTGTGAAAAACCCATGGCCCTGAATCCGTCTCTGTGCGCCGACATGATCGCGGCCGCCAACCGGACCGGCAAGACCTTGATGATCGGTCAGGTGCTGCGTTTCTGGCCGGAATACGTATTTCTGAAAAATACGATTGATTCCGGGGAATACGGCAAGCTATTGGCCCTGTCGATGACCCGGGTTGGCAATGTCTCGACGGGCTGGGACAACTGGTATCTGGACGAAAGCCGCGGCGGCATGCAGATTTTCGACCGCCATGTCCATGACTGCGACGCCGTGCTGTGGATGCTGGGCACCCCGAAGGCCGTCTACGCCTACGGCGCCACCCGCGACCCGCGCACGAATGGCGGCATTTTCCACAGCTTCACCGAATATCGCTATTCCGACGACCTGGTTGTCAGTGCCGAAGGCAGTGCCGACACCCCGCCCGGCTTTCCGTTCACCGCCTGCTACCGGGCCGTGTTCGAGAAGGGCCTGATCGAATTCAACAGCCGCCAGAAGCCGACTCTGCAAGTGTTCGCCGGCGGCGCCCCGCTTACGCCCGAGCTGCCGGATCCGATTGGCGCTTTGACGACCGGCATGAACATTTCGACGGCCGGACCCTATTACAACGAGGAAGCCTATTTCTTTGATTGCCTGCGCAAGGGCATCAAACCCCAGGTCGTCACCCCGGAAGCGGCCATGGAGACGATACGGGTCGTGCGGGCGGAAATCGAAAGCTGCCGCGCCCGCAAGGCGATCGCCCTGGCCTGAAGCCGCCAGCCGGCAGCGCTTTGCCCCAGGTGACGGGCGGGCGACCAAGGCGCCTGCCTGTTTCATTGCCCCATCGGTTCCATAGGTCCAAGGAATAGGACGTATGGGACGTATGGGACGTATGGGACCAATACTCTTCACTTAATTCTTGACGTCTGTAATTTCTCACCTATATTATGTAT
>JAKLHU010000226.1 GCA_022709995.1 Verrucomicrobiota bacterium
CGGACTCGTTGTAGCAGGGGATGATGATGAAAACGTCGTCAGGCATAACGTGTCATCTGGCGGGCTCGGAGAAGTTGGCGAAGATGTTTCCAGCCTGGTTGCGGGCGGCTTGACAATGGCCTCGCCGGCCGTGCCGTCGTCATGTTGGGAAACCGTCGCCGGCTGTCGGCTCGCGAGTGCGAAAAAGCCTCGGCTGGATTCGGGAAGAGAGGGAGGAGGGAAGGGGAAATCCAGCCGAGGCTTGAAATGTAGGGTGCGGCGTTAGGGAAAAAGGCCCCCCGAGGGGATCGGGAAGAGAGGGAGGAGGGAAGGGGAAATCCCCTCGGGGGGCCAAAACCCTGAGAAAAAAACCTCCGGCAGGGTCGGGAAGAGAGGAGGGAGGAGGGGGAGAATAACCCTGCCGAAGGTAAAAACCGGAACAAGGCAAAGCGGCGCTTTTTTCATAAAATGGCGGTCGGCCAGATTACGCGTGCTTTGGCTTGACTTTCCTTTCTGCCGGGGAGCCTGCGGGGAATTGCTGCGGGTGGGCTGAAAGCGTTGTTGGCGGCGTTTTCCCGCGGGAGGGCAAAAGGCCGAAAGAGGCAAAACAGGCAATAAAATAGCTCCAGTTACAGGGTTGTCAAATATATTGTAAATTGAAAAAAGTAAAAAAGTAATCGGTCAGCCCTTGCATTTGGCGGCGGCAATGGCCTGGCGCGCCAAGGTGGCGCCTCCGGCCCTGAGGCGCCCAAGCGTTGACTCCTCAATATCTCAGGTATCAATGGCTCCTATGTTACATGGCCGGATAACCGGGGAATGGGGAGCAGGCTAAAGCCTGAACACTATACGCCACCGCCCACACAAGGAGCCTGTAATCTGCAAATTGTCCCAGCGGAGCGCCGGGTTGTACACTGGCCGATTACATTGGTTTCATAGGAGCCAGTCGTGGAGTGGGTTCAGGCGTTTTGCGGTCGCTGATAGCCTTGGAAGAACGCCAGCATGCGTTGGTGCAGGACGCCGTTGGTCGCCAGCAGCCCCTCGGTTTTGATCTGGTCGCCGCCGTGCAGGTCGGTGCAGAGGCCGCCGGCTTCGCGGACAAGCAGGATGCCGGCGGCATAGTCATAGGGCTCCAGGTTCAATTCCCAGAAGGCGTCTTCGCGGCCGCTGGCGACGTAGCACAAGTCAAGCGCCGCCGAGCCGAAGCGCCGTACGCTTCGGGCCAGCGGGGCGATGGCGTTGAAATACGGCAGGTTGTTGCTTTTCCAGCCGGCCCGCAGGCACGAAAAGCCGGTGGAGACCATAGCTTCCTCGAGCCGGGCGTGGCGGGTGACGCGGATGCGTCGGTCGTTGCAGAAGGCGCCGCCGCCTTGGCAGGCCTGGTACATTTCGCCGAGCACCGGCGCGTAGACCACGCCGATGATAGTCTCGCCCCGCCATTGCAGCGCCAGCGAGAGGGTGTAGGTCGGCTGCTGGTGGATGTAGGACGCCGTGCCGTCGATTGGATCGAGGACCCAGCAGTATTCGCGGTCGGCTTGATAGCGGCCGGTTTCTTCGCCGTAGATTCCGTGTTCCGGGTAGCAGCGGCGGATTTCGCGGGTCAGCTCCGCCTCGACGCGCTGGTCGAGTTCCGTCACCACGTCGCGGATGCTGCTTTTGGTCTGGACCTGGCTGTCGGCGTCGGCGTCGGCGAAGGTGCGTTGGGCCGCGTGTGCCAGGTCGCCGCCCTGGCGGGCGATGCGCAAGGCGAAGGCCAGCCATTCCGGAAGCAAGGATGCGTTGGTGCTCATGGTGCGTTGTCCTCTTGGGTGATTTGTTCCGCGAAGGTATTCAGGGTCAGGCACTGCTCGCGCGTCAGCGGCCGCCGTTCAGTATGGTGCCGCCAAGGCGCCAGCATCAGCAGCCGGCCGGCGGCGCAAGCGTCAAAATAAGATTTCGGCGGTTTGTACAACTCCGGAAGGCCATTATCCAGGATGACGATCAGCGGCAGGCCAGCCTGCAGTGCCGTCCGGGCGATGTGTTTTTCGCCTGGGCTGATTGCAGGGCGAGACCAGTACGGCGCCGTGCGGCGAGGTTGAACATGCGGCGCCTTGATTTCCCTTTGCGCCCAAGTGCCTCAATTGCCAGTTTTCCGTTTGCGCTTCGGGCGCCGCGGTGCTACGTTCTAACAGTGACGGTTTCCCCGCGGAAATATTGGTCCAACAGGAAAGAAGAACAACTATGTCAGGGAAAGCGATTTGCCTGCTGGCGTTGTTAGCCGCCGGGAGCTGCGGCCTCGGTAACGCCAACGCTCAGGAAGTGACCTTGAACGGCCGCCAAACGGATTTTCCGGTTGAGCGCGACCATCAGTCGTGGCGGTTTCAGTACCAACGGCAACTCCAGGACCAGGACGGCCTGGCGGCCTGGGGCGTTGAACTCGACCTCGCCCCAAATGCCTGGAAGCAGCATCCGCAGCATCCGCATATTCGTGGCTGCAACGGCGACATCAGGGTGAAGATACTCGCTTCGGGACCGGTTGTCAAACTCTCGGCCCAGGCCCACATCACCAATTATGCCGACAGCCGCAGCCGTGTCGTCAACTTGAGCTATTCCCTGAACGGTTACGAATACCAGCCCTTGGGCGAGGAGGCCTTCACGGGCACGGCAACACTGGCCGGGGAAACGACGCTGGCCGGTCATCGCGGCCCGATTTGGCTGCGCCTGCAACGGCAGTACGACCAGGATGACTCGAATGGCCGGCACGGATACGTCCTGCTGTCGGACTTCTCCCTCCGGCTCGCCGGCGAAATACCAACCACGGCGGCGGAAGCCACCGCGGCGGCGTCCGGCACGGTCGCTTCGGCGCCTTCGTACCGGCTGCAGGAGGTTTTCCCCACCGGCGTGTTCTGGCCTTGGGAGCGGACCCGTCCGAACGCCGAACTGGCCGGTATGGAATTGTGGGCGTTTGTGGAGCAGACCATGCAGACATTGCGGGAGAATCATTGCAACGCCCTCTGGTTTGTCAATATCGGCCCGGGCGAAGATGCCCGCCATCTTCTGGCCCTGGCCGAAAAACACCACCTGCGGGTACTGCTCAACACCAGCTTGCTGACCTTTTTCTACAACGGCATCGGTTCGTGGGAGGATATCGACCAGCAGGCGCGGCGGACGGTCAACGACATCGCCGACTATCCAGCGCTGCTGGGGTATGTGCTTAAGGATGAACCGCTGCTCTGCTCGGTGGCCCAGCTCAGCCATTTCAGCCGCGTCATGAAAAAACACGACCCGCTCGGGCGTGATTCCGTGGCCGTGGTGATGAATCGCCAGACCCAGACGTATCTGGAGGACAGCGCGTTGCCGGTGATCTGCACCGACATCTATTACTTTGGCCACGACCTCTCCACCAACATCCCGAATCCGGCCGCGGTGTCGCAGCAGGAATTCCGTCATGGCGTCAAGGGCATGAATGCCGTGGCGGCCCGGCATGGCAAGCATTCCTGGCTGATGCCGCAGATGTTCGGCGATGTCTGGGGGCGCCACTACCGGCGCGGCGACAAGTTGGTGGTCGAGCCGGGGTCGTATTTGCATTGGCGCATGCCGACCGACGCGGAAACCCGCTGGCAAATCTGGGAAGGCTTGCGTCTGGGCAGCAAAGGCATGCTCTTCTATGTGCTCTTCCCGCCCGTCCCGTTGTTCAAGCCGCCGGCCGAAGCCGCTCCCGACAGCCCCGAGGCGAAAAGCGTTGAAAGCATGGACCGCCTGGCCGCCAAGGCGCGTTCCTGGGAAAAGCAGCCGCTGACCGAAACGGAAATGGAGATCGACCCTGGGCAGGGCGTTCTCCAGCCCGGCGGCCGGCCGACGCCGCAAATGGCGGTCATGGCCGAAGCCTTCCGCGTCATCCGGCGGCATGACGGGTTGCTGACCAGGTTTCAGACGGCCGACTTCCCTGTCTTCTTCGCCTTTGACTCCGAGACCGAAGTGGCGACCTTTCTGGACGAGGAACGGCCCGAGGTCCGCTTTGGCATCGTCGTCAACAGCAATTTGGAGAGCACGCGCCAGGTCCAGGTGCTGCTGCCGCCGAACATCACCCGGGTCGTCGACCTGGACGCCGGCCGCGAGCTGGCCGTCTCCGCCGCCGCGCCGCCGTTTCTGGGCTGTCAGCTCACCCTGGCCCCCGGCGACGGCGTCCTGCTCCAGGCCGACTTCGCCCGCCAAGATCCCGGCGCCTTGTTCTTCCGGGAGAATTTTGCCCAGCACGACCAGCACAAGGTCACGTTGAATGTCGAGTCGGCCCGTCTGGTGCGCTTTGGCAACTTCGGTATGTTTCCATTTTATGGCGTCACGCAGGCTGGTTCTGGCGAGCAGCCGGTTTTCACCATTGCGAACCTGACCAGCCGGAAAAGCGCCGTCAATACGATTCTGATGAATTTGAACAGCACGCGGGAGCAGGGCACGGTGTTCTGCCGGCTGGAGGGGAAATTGGCGGGCGTGCGTCTGTATGCCCTGGGCGGCGACGCCGGGGAAGGGCAGCAAACCAATGTCATGCATCTGCAGGAGAAGAACTTGGATGGCGCCGGCGCCAGGCCGGCTGACGCATCGGCCGTGTTGTTGCAGGACCGTGAGTTCCATCGGCCGGTCCGGCTGCCAGTCGGCACGACGACCCTGCAGGTCTTCATGGACCCGGAACAGAAGGACGCCCTGATCT
>JAKLHU010000227.1 GCA_022709995.1 Verrucomicrobiota bacterium
CGGAAACGGGGCTTGGACTGCCACTGCGCCCTCTTGCGTCGCCGCCTGTGGCTCAGCCGGCGGCGATGACGGAACCGGAACCCACGTCCGGCAGCTGCGGCAAGCAGCGCGACCGGTCGTGCCGGCGTTACTTCCTGCCTTCGAAGGTATAGACGCCAACCGGCGTCGGAATGGCGAACCCCGTGGCGCCAAGGGGAAAGACGTTGCTTCCGCGCGGCAGCCACAGCGGAGGCGTCGCCGCGGGGTCTTTGAGATTGACATAGAGCTGGCGGCGGGGGCTGATCAGGATATCCGCCGTCGTCAGCAGCCCTGGCAACACTTCGCCGTCATGGATGGCCACGTGGTAGCGGGTCTGCCGCACGGACGGATTCCCGGGCTCGGCCGCGGTCAGAAACAACTCCGGCTGGTCGTCTTCCAGAATGAAATACTGCGAATGAAACGCGCTTCCCAGGATTCTGCCGTCCGGCATTTTCTGCAGCATGTTATAGAAGGGGCGCAGGCGCATTTTCCAACGCCAACGCAGGGTTTCGGCGGCGGTATCGAATTCGCAGATGCCGGCTTGGCCCCGCTTGACGCCGAAGGTGAAAACGAGTTTGTCTCGGCCATACTTGACCAGGTCGGAGGTGCTTCCGACCGTGATTCCCGGCAATTCGGGGACACCGCCGTCGCGGCGGGTGGAAAAGTGCATTTTCCGCCGATTGCCCTGCCGGTCGCAGGAATGCAGGGCGACATGGCTGTCGCTGGAGCTGGCGCCATGCAGGTAATAGAGCCGGTCGCCGACCATGGCGGCGCCTGTGATGTCGTCGCCGCTGAGGTCGCGAATCAGAGTCCAGCTGTTTTGGCCGATGTCATAGATGCCGATGGCTTCGGTGGCGATAGCCAGGCAATAGCCCGCATCGTCGTAGAGGAGACGCCGCCGGGTGGGGAAGTCGTCGCTCAGCCGGGCGCGTTCGCTGTAGGTGCGGTCGGCAAGCGAGAAATGGAACAGGCGCGACATGTCAAGCAGGAAGATGCCATCCTGGTTTCCGCAACTGCCCAGCGCATGATAGGCGGCCTCGGCGGCGGCAAAATGGGGAAAGGGATAGAAGGCGATGGCGAAATCCGGGAAAAGCGCCGCGATAGTCGCCAGCGACTCCTGGGTGCCGAAGTGGTAAAGATCGTCGGCCACATCTTGGTAGGCAATATCGGTGGGGTTGCCACGCAGGAGGAGGTGGTTTTTCAACTGGCGCAAGCCAGCGGCGCGGGACCGGATTTCGCCCAAAGCCTGATAGACCGCGGCGTTGTTTTGGGAACGCTGCTTGCCGAGGGCGACCAGGAATTCCAAGTCGCTGACGGCTTCCGGCGGATTGTCGCGACACCTGGCGATGGCCTGTTCGGCCAGACGGTCGAAATCGGCTTTCGGGGCGACTTTGCCCAGAATCCACTGGCACGCGTCTTCCAGGCTGCCGGTATAGTGGAAGGCGTTCCTGGTGGTGATTTCGCCGCCGATGCATGTTTCCAGCGCCCGGAAATAACCGATGAGTATTTGCAGCAAGGCCTCGGCCGTGAGGTCGGAGTGGACGTATTCTCGCAGGGCCAGCAGTTCCAGGCGCCGGGCATCGTATTCTTTTTGCTTGATTTTCCGCAGCAGGTCGGGCAGTTCCTGGTCGTCGAGCAGTTGTTTCAACAGGGCGAAAGTGGCTTCGAAGTCGTCATGTCGTTTTTCCATCACCATCGGGAAGCGGTCCTTGTGGTTGTAATATTGACAGAACAGTCCCGGGGAATTCGCGTAGCGGCGGAGGAGGTCCTTCTCCGCCGCGTGGGAAGCCTGGAAGGCGGTGCGGTTGTCAACGACGAACGCCAGCGGAGTGGTGACCGCATTCAAATACAAGAAGACCTCCTGCTGGTTTTGAAAGCGGTCGGAGATTGCACTGGTTCGTTCCGCTTCCTCGGCCAGGACCATCGTCCTGAAATCGGCGAAGATGGCGATCATCTCCTGCCGTTCCTCGGCGCTCAGGCGGGCCGTGAGCCTATGTGTCGAGAACGGGGCGATTTGAAAGTGCGGATTATCGAAAACGGAACGGAACCGCCGGTCTGGAATCACCGGAAAAGTCTTTTTGAATTGCCGCGCGTCCGCCAGGAAGCGCCGGTAGAGGCTGGCTCGTTCCGGTTGGCTCAGCCCCTTGGCATAGATCCCGCACACGCGATGAAACTGGTCGCAGTGCGCATACAGCCAACGGCCAGGATCCAGGGCGACGGCGGCGGCGATCTTTTTCCCGGCTTCTGGCCAGCCTTCCGGCGTCACATTCATCGACTTTTGCAGCCGGGAAATTTCCGCCAGATACTCTTTGAAGAAAATTTCCGCCTCGCGGTGGTTGTCGGCCGCCGCCAGCAGGCTGACCAGGAGGACTCCCAGGCAAAGAATTTTGTGCATCGTCACTCCTTTTCTTTCCGTTCGTCCGCGGGCAGCAGGTGCTTCAGGATGGCGTCGGCGCATTGCCGGGTGGCGGAGTCGCCCTGGAGCACGTCGTCGACTTTCAGGCGGCCATTTTCCTGCCGGGCCAGGTCATGGATTTTGACGACGACATTGACCACGCCGCCGGTTTCGCCCGGTTCGAATTCGAAGGTGAGGAGGCGGGCCGACGGCGTCAGGACAAAAGCCGCGCCGGAGAGGCCGCGTTCACCGGCGACCAGCCCGAGGCGGTGGCGTTCAAGCATCTGGATGCGCCGGTTGGCGAGCAAGTGCCGTTCAATGGCGTCCACCGCCTCGGGCAGCCGGTCGCGGAAACGGCGCGGCACGCCGACATCATGGACGGCAAGCGTCGCCAGATAGACCGGATTGGCCTGGCCGGCCTTGGCCATGGCCCGGCGCATCTCCCCGACGATGGCCTCGACGCTGCCGGCATGCTCGCCGTCGGCCAGGCGGAAACCGTTTTTGGCGTTGAAGACCAGCACCCGCTTTGCATCGACCCAGGCAAAAAAATCGGTATGCGGGAAAAGTTTCCGCAGCTGCTTTTCGCTCAAGCCCATTTCGGCGAGGCGATGTTCCCCGAGAACCTGGGTAATGCGGGAGCGCTCCAGCAATTCAATTCCGGCCTCGCGGGACAATTCCGCCGTCGCCAGCGCGACCCATTCGGGTTGGCCCAGAATGGCCAGCTGGACCGCGGCAACGGCCGTCACCCAAAAAGGGGAAAAAAACAAACAAAAAAACCATTTCACGACGGGTCTCCTGCTGAACAGAGAAGCCGCCATGCAAGAAAGCGCCACGGCGTTTTCGGCAGTAGCGGACGATATTGTTTTCGCCCAATATAAGGGCCGGCCGGCGATATGTCAACCATGAGAAAAAGCCGGACATCGAGGCCAGCGGAAAACGACTTCTGCACTGCGGGCAATGCTCTCCGGAGGCCGCCTCCAAAGCCCAACGGCGACTCAAGCATTCATGGCGGTCATCACCGGATTGGAACCGCTGTCCATCGCACCCTTGCGCGCGACAAATTTGGTGGAGGTCCCCCTTTGGGTGGGTGGGCTTGATTTCTGGACGTCGCGGGAAAATTTGCCTCGGGCAAGGCGTTTTTCAACTGGTTTTTTACCGTTTCATCGTGATTTTGTGCTTTGCCGGTCTTTCCGATGGCAACGGGCCCGGCGCTTTTCATGGAATAGTCCCCTCTGGCGCCAATATCATCATGCCATCCGAACGGCGCAGCCCATCGTCAGCCGGGCCGATGCCACTCCTGCCGACTGGACGTTTTTCAAGCCGATTTCAGATGCCCAGCCGGTTTTTCGGACGAGTCTCATCATCCGTTGAATACAGGCAAGATGAATGCAAGCACCACAAGCTGGCTTTGCAACACCACCGCGCTCGTCACAAAGGGGCAGGTATGGGAGCGATGACCACGTCGGTCTGGGTCTCGCCGCCGGAATAAAAAGTGCAGAAGTGCGTTCCGCCGAGGGCGGTGGCATTGACATTGCCGGCATGGTAGTCATGCGTGCTGCCGGCAGACACAATCTCGGGCGACGGCCATGCGAGCGGATTGCCCCACACCGCCGGCGCCGACGCGACCCGGCGTTTCAGGACACCCTTGCCGCGCTCAAAATAGTAATTGCTCAACAGGCCGCTGCCGGCATCCCAGAGCAGGCTGGGAGTGGATTCCCGCACATCACCGATGTTCGTCCGCCGTTTTGTCCAGGACGCACCACCATCGGATGATTCCAGCTGGAACTGGCCAGGTCCCGCGGTCTTGGCGACATTTTCGACTCGGGCGATCGCGAGGATACGTCCATTGCCCAGGTAAACGCCGGCGGGTTCCGTCGGCCAATCGCCTTTCATCAGGCCGGATTCGACGACCGTTTGCTTCCAGGTCGTGCCATTGTCCGCGCTGGTGAGCGTTCCCCAGGAGTTTTCCGGCACGTCGCGGTAATGTCCGGCGAACCAGAAAGCCATGAGCCCAACGCCGGGGACGCTGAAGACATCCGTGATCTGCATGGGCATCGGGTCGGGCTGCAGGGAGGCGATTCTGGCAAAGCTCACGCCGTCAGCCGAGCGATAGAGATCGTGCCGGCAAACGTCTCCGACGCACCGCACCCACAGCAGCATTGCGCCGTAAGCGCTCATTCAGCGCCTCTCACGGGGCCGGGAATGCCGATTAAATTAACTGGCAGTTCAACCACCAACCAGGGAGA
>JAKLHU010000228.1 GCA_022709995.1 Verrucomicrobiota bacterium
CGCTGCGCCGAGCTCGGCCTCGACCCAGCCTCGCCGCGCGTCGAGAAATGGTTGTGGGTCGCCGACCAGCTGCGCGGACTGCTCACCCGCAGCATCGTCCACAACGCCCGCCATCTGCAATGCCCGCTCCTCCTCTTCATGGGCGGAGCCTACGACGGCAGCGTCTTCCACCTCAGCCATGACGACCTCCGCCGGGAACTGGACCGCCTGGAAAAGACATACACCTACGTCCTGGTTCCCGATGGCGACCACAACTTCGTGCTCCGCGAAGGCAGCGCCCCGGCCCTCTTCGCCCTGCAGAAGCAACATGATTTCCTGCAGCGGCACTATCCCCCCTTCACCCCCGCCGCGGCCAATCCCAAGGTGGAAGAGCCATGACCGCCAACGTCCTCGCCATCCAGCCTGAATGCCAGCCACTGCCCGAAGTCACTGAACGCCACGTCAGCTTCCGTGTCGGCGCCGACCAAATCCAGGCCATACTCACCCTGCCAGCCGGGACGGCGCCACGCCACGGCGTCATCTTCACCCATGGCTGGAGCGGCAACCGCTGCGGCCCGGCCGCCATCATCACCGCCCTGGCCCGACACCTCGCCCAAAACGGCTGCGCCAGCCTCCGCTTCGATTTCCGGGGCCGCGGCGAAAGCACCGGCAACGGCCTCGCGTCAACCCTGACCACCATGGCCGACGACCTGGTCGAAGCCAGCCGGCAGTTCACCGCCCTGAGCGGCATCCGCAACCCCGTCTACGCCGGCCTCTGCTCCGGCGGCAACGTCGCCATCGGCGCCCTGAACCGGCTGCCGGCCGCCAAGGCCATCGTCATGCTCTCCGTATACCCGTTCTCCGACGGCGACGCCTTCGGCCGCGACGCCCGCCGCACCCTCCATTTCCTCAAGGTCTACTGGCTCAAGGCAACCCGCCCGGAAACCTGGAAACGGCTCTGCCGCGGCGACGTCCACCTCAAGCAAGTCGCCCAAGTCATCCTCAACCCCCTGCTCCGCCGCCAGGCCGGCCGGCGGCGGGAAGGACAGCCGGACACCACCAAGCCGGCGGCGCCATCGGTGGCCCGAGCCACGCCGTCCGAAAGCCGCCTCCAGACGGGCCAGGAGCCACCCCGCAAATTCCTGGCCAACCTCCGGCCGGACCTGCCCGGACTGCTCATCTACGGCACTGCCGACCCGGACGCCAAGGCCGCGGTCGACTACTACGGCCAATACATCGCCGAACACCACCTCCCCATCCGCATCGAACACATCAACGGAGCCAACCACAATTTCTCCTCCCAAGTCTGGCTTCGACAAGTCGCTGAGTTGACCATCGCGTTCCTCGCCAAACTCACCTGAACAGAACCCATTGAACAGAACCCACTGAACAAAACCCACGGAACAGAACCCCCAAAACAGAAACCAAGGCAAAAAGGCATCGGATCATGGCAACAACGAAAAAACGCGCGCCCGCCACCGCCCCGACCGCTCCTCCCACCACCCGCGAAGACGTCCGCGCCTGGTTCCACCGCGCCAAATTCGGGCTGTTCATCCACTGGGGGATCTACGCCGTCCCCGGCCGCGGGGAATGGCTGCGCAGCTATGAGAAGATCAGCGAAAAGGACTACGCGCGCTTCCAGCCGCGCTTCAATCCAAAACGCTTCAATCCCGACCGCTGGGCCGACCTGGCCCAGAAGGCCGGCGTGAAATACATGGTCTTCACCACCAAGCACCACGACGGCTTCTGCATGTTCGACGCCCACAACACCGACTGGAAAGTCACCAACACGCCGTACGGCAAGGACATCCTGGCGGAAGTGACCACCAGCTTCGAAAAGCGCGGCATCACCGTCGGCTACTACTACTCCATCCTGGACTGGCATCACCCCGACTACCTGCCGCGCCTGGCCTTCGAGGCCGCCGACCGCCCGGCCGAAGGCCACGACGTCATGAACTACATCGCCTACATGCGCGAACACCTAAAGCAAATCGTCACCGAATACCGCCCCGCGCCGTTCGTCCTCTGGTATGACGGCGGCTGGCTCAACACCCCGGAATCCCTCGGCGCCGCCGACACCAACGCCATGGTCCGACTGCTGAAACCAGACATCCTCATCAATGACCGCCATCATACCAAGGAAGACCTGATCACGCCGGAACAACGCATCCCGCCCACCGGCCTGCGCGACGAAAACGGCAACCCCGTCCTCTGGGAAGCCTGCATGACCATGACCTCGCACTGGTGGGGTTATGACCGCCAGGAAACCAAATTCAAGGAAAAAGACTACCTCATCCGCATGCTGGTCGACATCGTCGCCAAGGGCGGCAACTTCCTCCTCAACGTCGGCCCCAAGCCCGACGGCACCTTCCAAAAGGAATTCACGGACCGGCTGCTGGCCATCGGCAAATGGCTTGACAAATACTCCGAAGCCATTTTCGACACCACCGCCAGCCCGTTCAACCGCCTGCCTTTCTACGGCCGCGTGACCGTCAAAGGCGACCGGCTCTATGTCCATGTCTTCACCTGGCCGAAGCAGGGCTACATTCAACTGCCCAATCTGGAAAACAACGTCCTCGGCGCCTGGCTCGTCGGCGGCCGCCAAAAACAACTTCCCATCGCCAAACTCAACGGCGACTGGCACTTGAAACTGCCAACCAAACCCACCGACCCGGCCGCCTCCGTCATCGCCGTGCAGCTGGACGGGCCGCCGCGCACCACCCCGGTCGTCATCCGCCCCAACCGCCGCGGCCAGGTTGAGCTGACGGCCCTCTACGGCGACCTGGCCGGCCCCCACGGCCAGCGCATCCGCTACGAAGAACGCGCCGGCGACATCGTCGCCGCCAACTGGTACCGGGCCCCGGACAGCATCGAATGGGACTTCGAACTGCCGGCCGCCGGCACCTACCGCATCGACCTGCAGGCCATCGTCGAACGCAAAGGCGCCGTCCTCGACGTCTTTGCCAACCCCGGCCTGGTCACCCGCATGTCCCCGAACGGCCTGCCCTTTGTCGACGGCACCCGGCTCGACGCCTCGGAACCGACCATCACCTTCACCGCCAAGACCACCAAGCCGGACGGCCAGAAACGGCAGCTCGGCAAGGTCGCCCTGCCCGCGGGAACCAACAAACTCAAAATCACGCTCAAGGACGCCGCCGGCACCCCCGGCCTCGTCCTCCAAAACGTCACCCTGGTGAAATGCCGCTGACCACCGCGCCGGGACCGGCAGACGCCTGCCCGACCCGGCGCACCCTGACCTAACTTACCCTCAGCTTCAGACCATCATCTTCCGGGAGCCTGCTTCCATGACCGACAATGTGGCGTTGCTTTCCTCTTTCCAGGCGGAGGCAAGGGCGGCCGCCCTGCGCCAGCTAGCCGCCGTGACGACCTTCCCCGCGGAACGCGACTGGGTCAACATGCACATCCATACCTTCTTCTCCTACAACGGCGAGGGCTGGTCGCCAACCCGCGTCGCCTACGAGATGAAAAAACTCGGCCTCCATGCCGCCGCCATCTGCGACTTCGACGTGCTCGAAGGCGTCGAGGAATTCCTCGCCGCCGCCGACTTCCTGCAACTGCGCGGCGCCGCCGGCTTCGAAAGCCGCGTCTTCTTCAACGAATACGCCGACCAGGAAATCAACTCGCCCGGCGAACCCGGCGTCTTCTACTTCATGGGCATGGGCTTCGTCCAGCCGCCGCCAGCCGCCGGTCGCGCCGCCGGCGCCTTCGCGGACATGCTCAACCGCTCGCACACCCGCAACCGCGACCTGATCGCCCGCATCAACGCCAAAATCACCCGCTTCCAACTTGATTACGACCGCGACGTCCTGCCCCTGACCCCCCGCCGCAACGCCACCGAGCGCCATATCATCGCCGCCTTCCACGCCAAGGCCGTCGACACCCTCGGCGGCGCCGCCCCGGCCGCCGCCTTCTGGGCCGACACCTTCGGCCTCGACCCGGCCACTGTCACCGCCAAAATCGCCGACTACAACGCCTTTGCCGAATTCCTGCGGGGCAAGCTCATCAAACGAGGCGGCCTCGGCTACCAGCAGCCCACCGCCCACACCTTCCCGCTCCTCGACGACGTCATCGCCGCCATCCGGGAATGCCGCGCCATCCCCATGTGCGCCTGGCTGGATGGCGATTCCCAGGCCGAACAAAAACCGGAACCGTTCCTGCAAACGCTCGTCGCCAAAGGCGTCGCCGCCGTCAACATCATCCCCGACCGCAACTGGAACTTCAAGGACAAGGACGTCCAAACCAAAAAGATCGCCGCGCTCGACGAATTCGTGCGTCTGGCCCGCCACTACCACCTTCCCGTCAACATCGGCACCGAGGGCAACAAGCCCGGCCAACGCCTGGTGGACGACTTCGCCGCCGAAGCCATCCGCCGCCACCATCAGACGTTCCTCCAGGGAGCGCAAGTCATGGTCGGCCATACCCTCCTGCGGCGCTACGCCGGCGTGTCCTACCTCGACCCGGCCATTGGCGGCCGCGACCTCGCCCCGGAACCGCGCCAGGCCTTCTTCGCCAGCGTCGGCGCCCTGCCCGCCCCGCCGCCGGACATCCGCCGGAAACTGGCCGCCACCACCCCGGACAAGGCTTTTGCCTACCTGGCCGACAGCGCCGCCAAGCACGCCTGGCAGTGACCCCGGTTTTCCCCG
>JAKLHU010000229.1 GCA_022709995.1 Verrucomicrobiota bacterium
CGACAACATGCTGGATGTCCTCGCCTGCCTGGAACCGGCGGGCGCCGACCCGTTCGCCGAATTGTCGGATGAACTCCTGGCCGAGATCGCCGAGATCAGCGGCGTGGTGCTGATCCTGCTGAACTGGGACGAGCCGCGCCAACGCCTGACGGCGCGGCTGCGGCAGGCCGGCGTGGATTTGACGGCGTTTCTGATCCGGCCGGATGGCACGGCCGGCCGCGAGGACTTTCCCGAATGGCTGCGGGTGCTCGCCCCGGCCGAAATCATGACCTGAAAACCAGGCCGAAGACAGAAGGAGTGTGCGTCATGCATGCAAGCAGATTGCTGGTCGGCGCGTCGATCCCGACGGGCGTGGAGGCCTTGCGGCAGTTTCAGCAGTTGAAGCTGGGCGAAATCGCGTTGTGCACGCTGCCGGACGATGCCGCGGAGGCGCAGGCGGTGGCGCGCTTCTGCCGCGAGAACCGGATTTATTTCATGGTGGGCGAGCTGATGCGCCGCGGCTCCGCCGAACGCTGGCATTGCCCGAACCTGACGCGCGCCGACTTTGACCAGGTCATTGCCGAGGCCGGCGAGTATTATCTCGGCCGCTACACGATCGGCGAAGCCGGCGGAATCATGTACTGGCCCCAGGAATACACGATTGGCCGGGCGGTCGGCAATTATGTCAATCTGCCGCCGGCCAGCGACGTCCGCGACGCCCATGACAAGTACGTGCAGTATCTGAAGCACTATATCGACTACGAGCGCGCGGAGGTCGGCGCCGGCCGGCTCCTGAATGTCGACTCCAGCATGTTGTTCCATTACCAGGCCGAGGCCGGTCTGGACGACCTGTGCCTGGAGATGTTTCCCGGCGACCCGAATCGCATGCTGCCGGCCATCCGCGGCTGCGCGCGCGCCTGGGATAAATTCTGGGGCGTGCACATCGCCATCGGTTGCTACGGCGGGTTCGAGTTTGACGACCTGTGGCTGAAACGGTGGCGCCAGAGCCTGTATCTCTGCCACCTGGCCGGCGCGGAATTCATTTTCCCGGAGTCGGGCTACTACGGCTTCAAGTACGGCAAGATGGTTTTCGATTTTCATCATCCGGTCATGCAGGCGGCGCGCCGGCATTTGCGGGAATACTACCGCTTCACGCGGATTCACACCCGCCCGGAACGCGGCCCGGAAACGCGGCTGGCCATCGCCTTCGGCCAGGAAGACGGCTGCCCCGGCCTCTGGAACCCGTATGCCTGGGGGCAGTACGAGCAGGGCGACGAATGGAAGAACGGCCCGGCGGAAAAAAGCTGGGACCTGACCCGGGTCCTGACGACGCGGGAGAATCCCTACAGCGAGGTCTACCTCGGCGCGCATTCTTTCTCCGGCCATCCGCCGTGCGGACAGTATGACATCGTGCCGGTCGCGGCCGGGCTGGAGACGCTGCGGCACTACCAGTCGCTGGTGTTTCTCGGCTATAATCTGATGGACCAGGCGCAGTACGAGACTCTGATCGCGTATGTCGAGGCGGGCGGCGAGCTCTTGATGTGGCTGCCGCACTGCACGACGGACCCGCGGCGCGGGGCGCCGGTCCGGCTGTTCCGCGACGGCGACCTGAGCACGCTGTTCGGCGTGAAGGTGGTCGGACGCCTGCCCACGGCGGTGCGCGGCGTGAAGGCGCTGCCCAACGGGACGCTGCCGCTGCCGGGACGCGGCCTGCGCCGCGATCCGGTGATGATGGGCGATCTGACCCCGGCGCGCCTGGAGTTCACCTCGGCCAACGCCGTGCTGTGCGCCGGCTTCACGGGCCATCACGCCGTCACCGAGGACGACATGCTGGCCTCGCCGGCTCTGGTCGAACATGCCCTGGGCAAGGGCATGGCCCGCCTCGTCACCGCGTTCGAATATCCCGGCGACGATGGCATGCGGCCTTTTGCCGAACACCTGCTGCGGATCGTGTCCCTGGCCGCCCAGGACGACATCCGCCTGCTGGCGGCGGACTCCGTCACCAGCGCCGTCTATCAGCGCGCCGACGGCGTCGCCGTCATCTATGCCTTGAATACGGAATTCGACGTCAGCCAGAATGTCCGCGTCTGGCGGCCGGACGGCATTTCCGCGGAATACGCGGTGGCGCCGTCGTCGCTGGCGGTGTTTTACCTGGCCGGCGACCTGCTGCTGCATCCGTCCGGCCCGGAGTCCGACGTGTATCCCGAGGAGGGCCCGGCCGGCGTCAAAGCATTCCGCGTGCCCGGTTTGGCCGACCAGACGGTGGCTTGCCATAACTTCGGCGCCGGCGCCGTCCGCGTGCGTCTGAATGGCCAGGACGTCGAGGTGCCGCCGCACAGCGCCGTCGCCGCCCCGTGCCGCCGACTGGTGCTTCCCGGCCGGGAGGAATTCTACGCGGCGGATTATCTTGAGGAGCCGTGGGTAGACGTCAAGAACACGCGTCTGCCCTATTGAGCCGGGGAGGTGGAAAGAAGGCAGCCAGACCGTCCCGGTCTGGCTGCCTATGGTTGGCTTTGCAGCGCCTGGAACCTGCATCTCCTATTCGTCCTATAAATCCCATAAGTCCCATGCGTCCCATGCGTCCCATGTTTTTTATCTTGGGTGATTGTTCATGCGCAACGTGAAAGAATTCGGCGCCGTCGGCGACGGCAAAACCAAGGACACGGCGGCGATCCAGCGGGCGCTCGACGCCCGGGGTGCGGTCTATTTCCCGCCGGGAACGTATCTGACCGGCACGCTTTTTCTCCGCAGCCATGGCGGACTGCAACTCGAAACTGGCGCCGTCCTCCTGGGCTCGCTCGACCCGGAGGACTACAAAGTCGAAGACCCCGGCTCGCCAAACCGTGTTGCCAAGACGGAGCAAACCAACGACGACCATCTGATCGTCGCCCTTGGGCTGGAGAACGTCTTTATCCGCGGCGGCCGAATCGACGGCCGGTCTGCCGACCTCTACGCCGGGCAGCCCGAAACCCTCGCCTTTGGCGGCCGGAAAACACTGGCCTACCCGCCCTGGAAGCCCGCGCAGATGCTCTTTTTCCAGGAATCGAAAAACATCCGCATCGAGGATGTCGAACTGACCAACTCGCCTTTTTGGCATTGCTTTCTGCACGGATGCGAATGGGTGACCATCCGCGGCGTTCACATCAACAGCTCGCCGCTGGAACACAACAATGACGGCATCGACATCGACTGCTGCTCGCACGTCACCGTGAGCGACTGCATCATCGACGTCGGCGATGACGCGCTTACCTTCCGCGGCAACCCGAAGCAGCTGACGGTCAAGCGCGCCTGCGAATATGTGACGGTGAGCAACTGCGTGCTTCGCAGCGAGTACGCCCACGCAATCCGCATCGGCGTCGGCGGCGGCGAAATCCGGCATGGCGTGTTCAGCAACATCGTCATGAACAACACCCGCGGCGCCATCTGGATCTGCTCGAAATATTCCAACCGCAGCCGCGGCGTGGACATCTCCGACCTGGCGTTCGATCAGATTCACGCCGAGGCGACGAACTTCCTCTTCCTCCGGCACGACTATAAATTCATCGAGGGGGTCCCTTTTGCGGGGGTGTTGAAGGACATCCGTTTTTCCCGGCTTTCCGGCCGGACGCAGCTGCCTTTCCTGATCGAAGGCAATGGCCTTGCCAAGCTGGCCGACATCTCCCTGTCCGACTGCCGGTTCATCGCCGGCGATCCACGGACTTTGTCGGAGCCGGAACGCAAATTCTTCATGATCGAGGAAATCGGCCCGCTTTTTTCGATCAAGAACGCCATTGGCGTGGCTCTGGATAAGGTCCGCGTCAGTTACGACGCCCCGGACGCGTGGCGCGACGCGCCCGCGGAAATCACTTGCCCCGGCGATTGACGCGGGGGCGGCGGGACCGACCAGGCGGCGCCCGCGGCGGCCGACCAGGCGGCGTCTGCGCCGCGTCCGGCGGGACCGACTAGGCGGCGCCCGCGCCGGCCCGTTCCGTGCAACGGGCGGTGCGGGCGCTTTTTCGCGCTACTGTTGGGGCGTGGTCAGTAAAATTGTTTTTCTGGAATCACGCCGCGGACTCCGCCGCGCGGGTCGGCGACGTCGCCGTGGTAGCGTGGAATCAGGTGCAGGTGGCAATGGAAGATCGTCTGGCCCGCCGCCAGCCCCGCATTGACCCCGACATTGAAGCCATCGGGATGATGGTTTTCCAGCAGAATGCGCCGGCAGGCGAACGTCAATTCGTGGATGCAACGCAGTTCGTCCTGGTCAAGGCTGAAGTAGCAGGCGACATGACGGCGGGGGATGATCAGCGTGTGCCCGGGCGATACTGGAAAACGGTCGTAGAAAGCCACGGCAAGTTCATTCTCGACGATGGTCTCGTGGTCTTTGCCAACAAGGCAGAACGGGCATGGCTGGTCCGGCGGGGGATTTTCGAATCGCTTCAGTTCAAGCAGTAGCGCCTGCTGCAGGCTCTCCCGGGCCGTGCGATTGCCCAGCAGGGCATGCAGCTCAGGATCAAGGGTGGCATGCTGAACGCCCGCCCGCAACGTGCCGAGGCTGCCGATTGTGTTCTGGCGCTCCAGCCAGGACTTTTTTCCAGGTGTGGCCTGCAGATGCCAAAAACCTTCGTTGTGCAAATGGAAAAACGGCAGCGCCAGATTGGGTACATGCGCCGTCTGCA
>JAKLHU010000023.1:0-5261 GCA_022709995.1 Verrucomicrobiota bacterium
CCCAACAAACTGCTTCTGCCCTTGGGATCCGACGGCCTGCCGGTCTTCTGCCATTGCCTCCAGGCCCTGGCGCCGCTGCTGTCGGCGGCTCGCTGCATTCTGGTGGTTCCGGAGGCACAGGCCGGCGCCTTCCTGGACGCCTTGAAAAATGCACACCTGGACGGCAGCGTCACCGTCGTTCCGGGCGGCCCCAGCCGGCAGGAATCCGTCCAGTGCGGATTGCAGGCCTTGCCGGCCGAGGTCTCCATCGTCGCCGTCCAGGACGCCGCCCGACCGCTTGTCAGCCGGGAGCTCTTCCGGCGCTGTGTCACCACCGCCCGCCAACACGGCGCCGGCATTGCCGCCACCCCGGTCACCGACACCATCAAGATCGCCGACAGCAACGGCATGATTCTGTCAACGCCGGAACGCGCCACCCTGTGGGCGGCGCAGACCCCCCAGGCCTTCCGGAAAAATCTGCTGACGGCGGCATTTGCGCGCTGCCGGCAGGAAAACCGCCAGGTGACCGATGACGCCCAGGCCATGGAAATCGCCGGCTACCCAGTCGCCCTGGTGGAAAACCTCAGCCCAAATCCGAAAATAACCCGGCCGGAAGACCTGGTCATGACGGCGACGCTGCTGCTGGCAACCAGCCACGAAAAATAGCCATCGGCAGGCGGCGCTCGAAACCAGGACCATCACGCCGACAGAAAACGGGCCGCGATCAAGGCCACGGCCTTGGCCGTCTTGACCAGGTCGGCCACGGCCACCCGCTCCGAGGCGGTATGAGCCACTCCCAGCGTCCCGGGGCCAATTCCCAAGGTGGGAATGCCGGCCCGCAGGAAATGCGCCAGATCGCCCCATCCGCCCAGTGGCTTCACCACTGGCACCATGCCGGTGGCATCAAGATACGCGCTTTGGCCAAACGCCATGAAATCCGGGGCGACCGCCATGGTCGAAGCGGCCGGCAGGTCCTTCACCCAGGTGACGGTCGGCGGCAACGCCCGCAACGTCTCCTCCGCCGAGACCGTCTCGGCCAGACAACGCTCAAACTGCTCCCGCACCAGCACGCCGGAATCAACACCGTCACGCGCCTGCGCGGCGCGCATGTCCGCCAACGACGTCTTGATATTGAAGGCCAGCAAAGCCGACGCCGGGACATTCGCCGGGTGGTCGCCGGCCTGGAACACCCCGAAGTTGAACATGCCAGGCTGATCGCCGCGCAAAGCCCGGAACCGCGCCAGAGCCGGGAGGAGCTTGAAGGCCTGCTCGATGGCGTTCAGACCGCCGTAGGCCGCGTGACCGGTCCGCCCGGGCACCGTCACCCGCGCCGTCACCACCCCGGTGCAGCCGTCCTGAAGACAGTTGCAGTCGCCGTCAATCACCATGGCGCCATCCGGCTTCGGCAAATGCGCGACGCAGGACAAACTGCCACGGCCCGACCCGTCGCTCTCCTCGTCCGTCACGACGCAACACACCAGCTTGCCACGCCGTCCGCCGGGACAGGCCAGGAGCATCTTCGCCGCTTCGACCATGACGGCAATGCCGCCTTTGTCATCGGTTGTCCCGCGGCCATGCAAACAGCCGTCCCGCAGTTCCCCGGAAAATGGGTCGCCATCGTATTTGTCAACCGCGACCGTGTCCATGTGCGCATCCAAAAGGAACGTCGGCCCCTGGCCGTCGCCGAACACAAATTCCGCCACCACGTTGTGCCGTCTTTCCACCTGGCGGCCGCGCGGCGCCAAGACCCGGTAGCGGGTGAAGGCCTCGTCGTCGCAGGGAATGCGCGACAACGTCGCCCCCATCGCCTTGAACACTTCCTCGATGGCCAGAAGCCCTGCCCATTCTCCGGCCGGGGACTTATCCCCGGAATAGGGATTCACGGTCGGAATCCGCACCAGTTGCCGGCACAAGGCAATCATCCTGCCTTCGTCAACCCCCGCCAGCAACGCATTCTCCTGAACTGTCAACATCGCTGTTCTCCTTCAGACTGAACCAAAACACCATGTGACGGCGACAAAAGCGACTCCAAACCCGGCGGACGCAAATAAAATAGCCCAACCGCGCTTTCTAGCGACCTCCGAGGTTGAAAATTCGCAAAAAGGGGATATTTTTTATCTAAACATTTTCATAGTTTGATTTTCTCCGTCGCCAAACCGTAACGTCAGTTGCAAACAGGAAGTGTACAACCATGGGCTCAGTCAAAAAGAAACGCCGTAAGAAGATCGCGAAGCATAAGCGCCGTAAACAGCTGAAGGCCCAGCGCCATAAGAAGAAATAACCTTTCTCCGCGGGCGCGTGTGGGCGGGGGCATTATGAACCACCGATGGACATCAGCTTTCCTGGCCGCTGCGCCTGTTTTGATGTTGCTGTGGGGAGGATGCCTTGCCGGCAGCCGGGCAGTGCTCAAGCAGGGCGTCGTTCTTGATGAACGGCGCCCTGTTGTCGTGCCGGTAAAAGAAGTCCTCAGCCAGCTGGAACTGAACGAAGCCACGGCCTGGGCCGAATACGCCAAGGGCAATAGCCTGCTCATGGACGGCCCGCAAGCCCTTGACCAGGCGGCGACGCACCTGGCAAAGGCACTGACCCTGCTCCCCGACGCACAGCCGATTGCCATGGCCCTGATCGGCCCTCGCCTCGCCGGCAAGGAATTGGATAAAGCCATCGCCGACCTGAAAATCGTCACCGCCGCCAACCCGGCCGCCCCTATTCCAAATCTCCTGTACGCGGAATGCCTGGCCATGCTCCAGCGCCAGGACGAAGCGATCGAACATTTGCTCAAAACCATCGCCGTGACCCATTGGCAGGAACCGCAAATCGTCCAGACCGCAGCCTTGATGCTCAGCCGTAGCAAAAACCCCGGACAAACGGAAAAATTCTTCCGCCAGGCCTTTGCGCACCGTCATCTCCGCGACAGCCATGTGCTGCAGACCATCGCCGCGTCGTTCTGGCTCGATGTGGCCGACTTCCGCCAAGCGACCCTCGAACAAGACCTTGACCGCGACCGGAATAACAACGGCGCCGCCAACTCCACAACGCCGGAAAACATCACGGCCACCGCGACCCCCGAAGCCGCCAAGTCGGACGACGAGGACGCCAAGGCCACCGCCGCCGCCAAGTCGGACGACGAGGACGCCAAGGCCACCACCGCCAAGCCGGACGACGAGGACGCCAAGGCCACCGCCGCCGCCAAGCCGGACGAGGACGCCAAGGCCACCGCCGCCGCCAAGCCGGACGACGAGGACGCCAAGGCCACCGCCGCCGCCAAGCCGGACGAGGACGCCAAGGCCACCACCGCCGCCAAGCCGGACGAGGACGCGGCAGCAGACATTGCCTTGGCGTTTTCAGCGTATGACCCGGACGACTGCCGAGCCCGGGCCCGGGCGCATGCGGCGCGTGCGGTTGCCCTGCCCGGAATTCCCGCCAACAGTGTTTGGGAGACCGGCCCGGATGGCCTGGAGCTCCTGGGCAGCCTTCTCCTGCGACTGGAAGAGTGGGAACTCCTCGATCAGCTTCTGGACAAACTTGACGCCAATCCTGAATACAGCGATTCAAACCAGTGGCGGCTGATGAAAATTGCACTTCTCGAAAAACGCGGCGACGCCGAAAAACTGCTGGAGTACCTGGACAGCCTCAACCAGAAGCAAGTCGATCTGAAACAGTACCCGGAGGAATTTGTCCTGCGCCAGGCGATCGCCGAGCAGTACCTCAAAGCCGAATCGTACGACAAGGCCATCCAGGCACTGGAAACCGTCGTGACGTATTACCCGCGCGACGACAACGCCCGCCTCCGCCTGGCGCAGCTCTACTTGTTTACCCGCCGCGCCAACAGCGGCCTGGCAACACTGGCGCCACTCAAAAAACTCCCCCCTTACGGATGGCTGCTTTCCGCCCAACTCTGGCGCGTCGCCGGCAATTTCGACCGCGCCTTGAACTGCCTCGAAACGGCGGAGAAAGTGGCACGGGAACTGAAAGACGAGAATTTTTTCACAGCCGGCTTTCATACCTCTTATGCGCTCATCTGCGAAAGCGCCGGCAACATCGACCAGGCCATCGCCCAAAGCCGCCTGGCGCATGCAAAAAAGCCCGACGACCCGTCGACCTGCAATTTTCTCGGATATGTCCTCGCCGACCACAACCGCGACCTGCCCGAAGCCGAGCAACTCATTGCCAAAGCCTTGGCCGCGGAACCGGAAAACACGGCCTATCTTGACAGCCTCGCCTGGGTCTACTACCGGCAGCAACGGTTTCCCGATGCCCTCGACGCCATCCTCAAAACCATTCGTCTGGGCGGCATTGAACAAGACCCGGAAGGCGTCATCGCCGATCACGCCGGAGACATCTTTGCCGCCAACGGATTTCTGCGCCTGGCCCGCCATTACTGGCTCCTCGCGACAACCGCCAATGATGCGGTGGCCGCCAAAATCGACGCCAAACTCAACCCGGCCGCCGGCCATCCGCCACGGGATTGACGGCGACCGCCAACAACCTTGATTGTTTCCGTCTTGACGTTCCCGGGCTCTTGCCCCTTCGGCGGCCGGCCACGGCGGTCATCTCCGCAAACGTGAATATCCGATGTCTCCGGCATCCCTGCCGCCCGGCGGGCGATCCATACAATCCGGCTTGCTTGCCGTCACTTTCCTTTCCCTGCGCCCGGCCGGCGGGTCGCCCTCCGGTCGTCTCCTCCTGGCCCCAAGTCATCCTTTCCCCGGCAGTTGCAACTATTAAACCCTAATCTCCCCTCATCTCCCATGTCACCAGCTCTACGCGCCATTCTAATGCTCATCGCCTCCAACGTGTTCATGACATTCGCCTGGTACGGCCATCTCCGTCACATGCAAGACAAAAAGTGGTACTTTGCCGCCCTTGTCAGCTGGAGCATCGCCCTGTTCGAATACCTGCTCCAAGTCCCCGCCAATCGTTTCGGCTACCAGACCATGTCCGTCGCCCAGCTGAAAATCCTGCAGGAAGTCATCACCCTCAGCGTCTTCATTCCCTTCTGCCTGTTCTTCATGAAGGAAAAATGGAACTGGAACTTCATGTGGGCAGGCCTCTGCATGGTCGCGGCGGTGTACTTCATGTTCCGCAAATAGCCGACGCGCCGCCTTGGACATGAGCCGGCGCGCCGCCTTGGCCATGAGCCGGCGGCCGGCGTGAAAACATCCCCTGACGCCCCCAAGAGCGCAAACCGACACGACCATCACCCCGCCGCGCGGCCCCGAAACACGGCCGGGGCAGCGCCCAGCGCCGAGCACCTCGGTTCAGGCAAGGTGCACGGCGAC
>JAKLHU010000023.1:5271-11430 GCA_022709995.1 Verrucomicrobiota bacterium
ATGATCGTCGGCTCGATCGATGTCGTTATCCAGGCTTCGCGTCTGCGCGACGGCTCGCGGAAAATCGTGTCGATTACCGAAGTCATGGGCCTCGAGGGCGATGTGATCGTGACGCAGGACGTCGCTGCCGTCGGGCAGCCAGAATCCAGCGGCATAGTCGCCGGCTGGCGCTTCCTTCGGCAACGTCACGGCCAGAGACAGCCGCTGGGATGCCCCATGGCCGGCCCAGCGCCGAATATCCGTGTCAAAAGCAAAGGCATACTCCTGCACGCCCTGGCGCAACACCAGGAAGACCGGCCGCGGATTGACCGGGCTGGAAAAGCCGCGGTTGACCAGTTCCACGGTCACGGCAAAGGGCCGACCGCCTTGAACCTGGTCGGGCATTTCCGCCCGGGTCAATTCCAGACGATAGCCAAGATGGTCGCGGATATATTCATAATAGCTCCGCCATACATGCTGGCCATGCGCATCGACAAAATAGCTGTCTGACACCGGCAGTTTTTTATCGCGCAAGAACATCGGGTCGACGGGGACGGATTTCCAGACATCAATGGAATACTTGTCGCCTTCGAACAGGGAATTGCCGTGGACAAACCCGAAGGTGTCGTAATGCCAGCGGGCCAGGAGCTCGGCGGCTTCGGCCGGCAAGGCCATGCCGCGCAGATCGCGCCAGAACAACTCGCCGTCCATAGGCAGGAACCGCCCTTCTGCGGACAGGTAGTCTTTTTCGGCGTCCATGGACATCAGGCTGTCTTTGCGGCCAAAAGTGCCGCCGTGGGATTCGGCAGCCAGAAAGCCGTCGTTGAAATGACCAATCCGGGCTCGCGGAGTCAGGGCAAACGCCTCCTCGTCGCCCAGGGGCTCCGGGCCGTACAAACACATCTTCAAGGCCGGATAGCGCAACATGGTGCGCCGTTCGAGCGGCAGAGCCTCGAGCACGGCGGCGAACAGTTCCCGGTGGAACGCCTGATTGTACTGCAGCTGATGGTAGCTGTTGTGCCATTCGCCGAATTTGCCGATGAAGCCGCATTGCAGAACATAGATGACGTCGCAGTAGTGCTGCAGCAGCGGCCGCAGCTGGCTCAGATGTTTCAGGGTCGTGGCGGCAGTCGGCCCAGTCAAGGTCGGCGACAATTCATACGCGAAACGCAACAGGGTCTTGGCCTTGCTTTCCCGCAGCTTCTGGAAAAAGCCCTCGATGTCCTCCAGTTTCCGGGCCGGCAGGTCCTGGCCGTCGCTGTAGCGCATCAAAAAGCAGTAGCTCTGCATGACGGTGATGCCGTCATAGCCGAGGAAATCAAGTTCATCCTGCCATTGGGCATGGCTGAATTCGATGGCGTCAAGGCGGTTGCCGCGGATCAGGTGGGGCACGCCGGGAATGTCGATGTTCTGGAAAACAGGCTTCTCCGGACGGCCGTCAAGCTTGTTCTGCTTGTGATGGCACGAGCACATGCCGGCGATTTCACCAGGAATCGTGCTGAAATACATCTCGGTACGAAAACCGCGCTCGGGATTGCGCAAGCCCATACGGCCGTGACAGTCGTCGGGTCGGATGCCACGAAACGTTTTTTGCATGGGGAAACTCCGAAGAGAAATGACACCGGCGGAGGCGACACGGGCTTTCTGCCCGAGCTGAGGTGACACGAGCTTCCAGCCCGGGCGGAGTCACCATCGCCACAACGCGCCTTCCGGCAACCTGTTACCCGCCCACCAGGACTCCGATGCCCATGCCGCCGCGGCCCGGCGTCGTCACCGGGCCGGCGGGTAGGTCACAAGTCTTCCAATTCATCCAGGTCATAGCTGATCTGGAACGTGCTGGTGATGCGCTGGATTTCCTCGATGGAGGTCGCCCCCAGGCTGACTTTCTCCCAACCGTCCTGGCGCAGCGTCTTCATGCCGCGCTCCATGGCCGCCTTGCGCAGTTCGCTGGTCCCGGCATGGGCGGAAACCATGTCCTGCAATTCCTCGTCAAGAAGGAAGAATTCATAAATAGCGACACGTCCACGGTAGCCGGTATGATTGCATTCCAAGCAGCCCGTGCCTTTCCACGCCTTCACGTCTTCGGCCTGCAAGCTCATCACGTCGGCGATCTCGGCGCGCACGCGGCGCCCGATCGCTTCGTCTTCGACCTTGCAGTGCTTGCAAATGCGGCGCACCAGACGCTGGGCCAGAGCGGCGACAAGCGAAGCGGCCACCAGATACGGCTCGATGCCCATGTTGACGAGGCGGTTGACCGAGCCGACGGAATCATTCGTGTGCAACGTCGACAGCACCAGATGTCCCGTCAAGGCGGACTGGATGGCGATGTCGGCGGTCTCGTTGTCACGGATTTCGCCAACCAGAATGATGTCCGGGTCATGCCGGAGGATGGACCTCAAGGCACTGGCGAAGGTCAGGCCGATTTCGGCATGCATCTGAATCTGCGTCGTGCCCTGCAATTCATATTCGACCGGGTTTTCCACCGTGATGATTTTGCGCTCGGGGTTCTTGTCGCGGACGAACGCCAGGGCGGCGTACAGGGTCGTGGTCTTACCGCTGCCGGTCGGGCCGGTCACCAGGACGATGCCATGCGGCAAAGACACCAGTTTGCCCAGGATGGCAAGCTGATACTTGTTCAACCCCAGCTGGCCCATTTCCAGAAAGATCGAACTGCTGGCCAATACGCGCAGGCAGATGGTCTCGCCGAAGCGCGTCGGCATGATAGACACACGCAGGTCGGACGGCTCGCCGCCGAGAATCAGGCGGATGCGGCCGTCGTGGCTCAGGCGTTTTTCCGCGATATTGAGCCGGGCCATGATTTTCAGGCGCGAGACAATGGCGTCATGCAAGGCCACCATGCCAGGCGGAGTCGGCGTCTCCCGCAGCATGCCGTCGATGCGGTAGCGCAGGCGGACCTTTTCCCGGAACGGCTCAATGTGGATGTCGGTCGCATGCTGGCGGATGGCTTCGGAGATGATTTCATTGACCAGCTGGATGATGGAGGCGTCTTCGGTCTGGCCGGTGTCGAGATTCTGTTCTTCCTTGTCGTTAAACGCGCCGTCGACGGTCTCAATCTTCTGGGCCTTGCGGTCCTGGGTAATCTGAATCACCTTGCCGGCGCCGAGACCGTAGATTTTCTTCAGGGTGTTGTCGACTTCATTTGGAGTTGCCAAGGAGGGTTCTAGGCGGACGCCGAGGAGCAAGCGCAGGTTTTCGCGGTCGCGGATAGACGGCGGATTGGCGAAGGCGGCGCGCATGGTGCCGCGTTCGAGGCCGATGGGCACGAACTGGTAATGAAGGGCGACCTTGGGGGGGACCTTCTGGGTGGCGGCTTCTTCGATGGTCGTTTCGCCGAGGATGAGGAAGGGAATGCCCGTCACCTGGCTCAAGGCGCGATAAACCACCTCCTGGGTCGAGATGCCCAGGTCGAGAACAGCCTGCTGGGCCGGAATCTGGGCACGGCGCATCCGGCGCCGGGCCTGGTCAAACTGCTCGTCGTTTAAAATCCCCTGGGCCAAAAGAACATCCAGCAGATCGCCGCCGGTGCCCGAAACGATGGTTCCCTGGTTTTCTGTCATTCCAGCACAATGTCCTGTTTTTTGCCGATTTGCACCGTCACTTCACGGTCGCCGCCGCAGTCAAGCACCAGAGAGTCACGGCTGAAGCTCTTGACCGTCAAGGCGCCATGAACCTTGCCGCCCTCGCCCACATAGAACACCTTGGACTTCTTGGACTTGCTGTCATCCGCCGAGATGAAGGCCAATTCGCGGTCGGTCAAGCCCTTGTACATGCCCCGGTACAGCACGGTGATCTTCCGCGGCGGGGGCTTGGGCGGCGGCGGCTTGACCTCGGGCGGCTTGACCTCGGGCGGCTTCACGGTTCCACCGCCAGGCGGCGGCTTGACGGTGCCGTTGCCGTTGCCAGGCTTTGGCGGTTGCGGCGGGTTTACAAACGCCTTCGGCAGTTTTTTCCGGAAGGCCATTGGATTCACGTCGGATTGCAGGCGGGCCGGCTGCATGAATGCGAATGTCTTGGTATCGATGAAATCTGGCACGGACGGCAACGCCTGGGCCTGGCTGGTGGTGCCGCCTTCTTCGGACAGGAAGCTGAAGCCCACCCAGCCCAGAAATCCCAGGAGCAGCAGGCCCACGGCGACTAGCAGACTGCGTTCCCATTCTTGACTTATTTTTGCTATGTATCTGTTCATCGCCTAGTTGCGCCTCATTGCCACGCCTTGACACACGGTCCTATGTTCGACAGTTGGTTTCCAAGATGCATGCGATCATGCCCCGCGGGGAAGCAGCTCACGCCGTTGTTTGACTTCCATTTTGATGGCATCGCCCTGCGGCCGGAAAAAGGCCGAGCAGACGACGGTCACAATCACGTTCGACAGCACCATCTCGTCATCCTGGTTGGCCTTGGGCGGCTGCCGCATGTTCGGCAGGGCCGTCCGCACTTCCATCTGTGACATGGGCAGGAAAATGCCTTCGCTCTGCAGGGAATCGACAAAAGTGGCGAAATTGGCCATGCTGCCCTGAATTTCCATGCGGACCGGGAATTCAAGCAGATACGGCGCCTTGTCATTTTTGTCGATCACGTACGCGCGCATGGGCAGGACGGTGATCATGGAGGGGTTGTTGCGGTCGCGGGCGCCCGCCCCGGGTTCGCGGGTAAAACGTAAATTGTTTTTCAGGACCAGACTAGCCAGCGCTTCAACCGTCCACAGTTTCAGCCGCATCTGGTATTTGAACGGTTCGGAGGTCGACTCGTCCATGCCGAAGACCGGCTGTTCCAGGCGCACGCCCTTGCCTTCCAGTTCGGTGTACAGGCGATTGAACTGGTCCTTGTACTCAATTTGAGAGGCTTTTTCCATGAAATTGACAATGCCGGAGTCTTCCGGGCTGACGCCGTATTCCTTTTTGATCTGGATTTCGAACATGGAGGTCGCTTTCTGCATCGCGTCGACAACTTCTTTTTTCAGCCCCGGGTCGCCGCCCTTGCGGCCATTGAGCATGAGCTGGTAGGAGTCGAGCAGTTTGCGCATGCGTTCCGAGTCGCGCGGCCACTGCGACTCTTCCAGCTTCTTTTCCACGCGGGCGTGGTCGGCGCGGACTTCGTCATACGCCACCCAGGCCGGACGGAGTCGCATCACGCCCATGAGGGTTGTTGCCACGACCAGAAGGAAGGCCACTCCCAGCAGGGTCCGATGCCGTTCCGGCCATTGTTGCAGTCGATAGGCCATAAGTTATGTCACCTCTGCACCCGAATGGGCGGTTTTGTGATTGGATACATGATTGGCATAAAAAAACGAACGAGATGAACAGTCGGAATATTTTTTCCCAAGGATCTGCAAGCCCACCGGCCTGCTGACGGCTGGCCGAGTGTGCCGGCAGGAGCCGGAAATCCTATTACTTTGTCCGGCCGGTAGATTTTTTTGGCGGTGGCGGTGGCGGCGGCCGCACATCGCGAGTGGCAAAGGGCAATTGGAGCAGGAACGCGGTGTATTCCCCAAGGATGTCGCGGTTTTCCTTGTTTTTCAGGTAAGTCACCCAAGGCCGGAAGACTTGTTCTTCGCGGCCACTGAGGTCTTTTTCATCGAGCCAGCCCGGGTTGCGGAAATAAGGCTGTGTCTCTCCGGGCAGGGTCGCCGCCTTGAGGGCATTTTCCATTTCCCGGAGAGGGGTAAAGCGTTGCTCGGTATAGGGGATGTAACCGCAGGCGACCATTCTGTTCAGCAGGGGCATGGCCAGCACTTCTTGCATGGGGTTTTCCGGCTCGTTGGCGCTCGTCTTATATTCGCTGGCCACGGCGCCGAACATGCCGTCGGAAGCTGCCGGCTTCGGCGGCGCCTTGACGGCCTTGTCCTCTTTGGCCGGCCCGTAGTCACGGAAGGAGAATTCATCGGCCACATAGATGCACCAGGCGCCGGGAACGAGAGTGTCGCCGAGTTTTTCCAGGGTCCTCATATAGCGTTTGGCGCGGCTGCCGTGCTCGACGAGCGGCACCAGGAGTTTTTGTTGGAAGGCGATCTGCTCCTGGGCGTTGTCGAGTTCCGGAACCAGGCTTTGGCACTGGTTCAATTCGCCCATCAGGCTTTCAATGCGCTCTTTTTCCCGGCGGAGCCACCAGTCGGCAACGACCATGCCGATGATCACGGCGCCGAAGAACAGCCCGACGGCT
>JAKLHU010000230.1 GCA_022709995.1 Verrucomicrobiota bacterium
CGGGCCAGGCAAGGCCCGGAGCGGCTCACATTTCAAAGACGATCTTGAAGGCCTCTTTGCGTTCAATCATGTCAAAGCCCTCGGCGATCATGCGCAACGGCAGCTTGTGGGAATACAAGTCGTCGAGACGGAGCATGCCGTGCCGGGCCAGAGAACAGAAGAAGCCATGGGTGGCGACTTCGCCGGTGCGCCCGGCGCCGATTTTCTCCGCCGGGATGTGGTTCTTGACCGGATCGTCGGCCGGATAAGTGGCATAGGGGCCGACTTTGCCTTCCGGCGTGAGGGCCGGCAAGGCGGAAGCCAGGAACTGCGGCGAGCCGGTCGCGTCGATGACATAGGCCACGCCGGCCCCGCCCGTGAGGTGCCGAACCGCCTCCACCAGGTTGTCCCGGGTGACGTTGACCGTGTAGTCCGCCCCCAGACGGCTGGCGACGGCCAGCTGGTCGTCGCGCCGCGCCGCGACAATCAAAGGATGGCCGCCAATGCATTTGATGCCCTTGCAGAAGGCATAGGCGACGGAACCGCCGCCCAGGAGCAGCACCGGAGTGTTGAGCGTCACGCCGAGCGTGGAGGCATAGCCGGTGACTTCCTTCAAGGTGATCAGCTGCGCGGCATCGGCGGCGGACAGCCCGAGACTCGCCGGGACCTTGAGCTGGTACTGGACGTACGAGCTCACCGCCACGTCCGCCCCGTCCGCCGTGACGGCGGCCGCGTCCGTCACCAGGCCGAACTCCGAGAAGCCGCCCCACAGCGAGGTGAAGCCGTGGTAGGTCGTGCCCGGATACGCCGGCGTCGGCCGGATGACCATGTCCCCGACCTGGTAATTTTTCACTTTGGCGCCGGTCTCCACCACGACGCCGACGCTTTCATGGCCGAGGATGCCGGGGTATTTCTGGGCCCAGGGCAGCTTGTTGTGGATGTGCTTCTTGTCGGTCCCGGTGCAAGAGGCGCAGACGAGAGTCCGGCACAGGCATTGGTAGTCGTTCGGAACCGGGGCGGGGATGTCTTCAATCCAGACTTTGCCCTCGCCGTTGGTGATGGCGGCTTTCATGTTTTCTCCTAAGGCTGTGAAAAACACCGAAAAGAGAACTGCGACGCGACAAACAACAAGGACGTTTACTGTAGCACGAAAAGCACATTTGCAACCGTCTGGCGGCGGATTTTGCCACCGGCGCCAGCCGGCGCCGGCCGGCGGCGTCCTACCACCAGGCCATTTGCTTGACGGCGTGGACGGCTTCGAGCAGAGGCTGGCCACCAACTTCGGCGGAGAACCACCCGTCATAGCCGCGGGCCTTCAGCATTTTGACGCAGAGTTCGGCTTCGCCGGCGCCGTTGCCGACCAGGCAGCCCTTGTATTGCACGCCATGCACGGAGGTCAGACCGGGCCGTTCGTCCGGCACACGCCGTTCAAAATCCTTGATGTGGACATGGCACACGCGGTCGGCCACCAAGGGCAGAATCTCGCTGGGGAGATCGCCGCCCAGGAGGAAATTGCCGTTGTCGAAAGTCAGCTTGGCCGCGCCGCCGGCATAGTCGAGCACTTCCCGGCAATGCTCGGCCGAGGCCGCAAAATGCGGATAGACGCCAAAGTCCTCGATGCAGATGGTCACGCCGGAGCCGGCCGCCGCGGCGGCCGCCTTGCCCAGCACCTCGCCGTAGATTTTCCGTCCATCGGCGTTGCTCATGCCTTCGGTCGGCTTGCTGCCGGGAAGCATGACGATGGGGCAGTGAAGCACGTCGCGGGCGAAATCGACCTGGCGCTGGCAGTCGTCCAGGGCCTTGACCCGGACGGCCTCACACGTCCCGACCAGGTTCAAGCCGACGTCATAACACGAATAGGCCATGCCGGCACCGCGGGCGGCGGCATGGAAGTCGGCCCATTTGGCCGGATCCTTGACGATCCACGACCACATCGGCTCAATGCCCCGCGCGCCCGCGCACCACAGGTCGCGCACCAGCTGCCGAGCTTCAAACACACCCTGACTCAAGCCATTGTGAAACGGAAACAGCATCACCGACAACTTCATCGCGGTTTTCTCCTGAAAAAGTCGCTTCCATCCTGCCGCCGGAGCCGGACTCCCCATGCCCCGGTCAAGAAGACACGCAAAGCTAACACTATAATTCGTCTTCCAGCCCTCGCAACCGTTTCCCCGAAAAAGCAATTAATTCCATCTTCCGGCCGTTGCCGAAGCCATTTTCGACAATACTTTAATATCAGAGCACATCAGCGGCGCGGGCGGTTTCCGGTTCTCGCGTCTTTTTTCCCGGCCATTCCGGCCACTCACCCCAGTTCCAGGAGCACACCATGGCAAAACTCGCGATCAACGGCGGCAAAAGACTCATTCCCGAAGGCGCCATCCAGAATTGGCCCCCCATCGACGACACCGACCGCAAGATGGTCCTCGCCTCCCTGGACGGCGGCAAACACGCCTTTGGCCCGGACTGCAAGGCCTTCCAAGAAGAATTCGCCGCCTACACCGGCAACAAATTCGCGATCTTCACCAACAGCGGCACGGCCGCCCTGCACATGTGCGTCGTCGCCGCCGGCATCGGCGCCGGCGACCAGGTGATCGTCACCTCCTATTCCTGGTCCTCCAGCGCCACCTGCATCCTGCACCACAACGCCATCCCCGTCTTCGTCGACATCAACTTCGACACCATCAACATCGACGAGGACAAGATTGAGGCGGCCATCACCCCGAAGACCAAGGCCATCATCGCCGTCAACCTGCATGGCCTGACCTGCAACTACGACAAGCTGCGCGCCATCGCCAAGAAGCACAAGCTGGTCATCATCGAGGACTCCTGCCAGGCGCACGGCGCCAAATTCAAGGGCGTCAACGCCGGCAAGCTCGGCGACTGCGCGGCCTTCAGCTTCAACCAGAACAAGTGCCTCTGCTCCGGCGAAGGCGGCATGTTCGTCACCGACAACGAGGACATGGCTAAGAAGGCCGCCCAGCTCTGGAGCTTCGGCGAAACGGCCACGCCGCTGGAATCGCGCGACTTCCACTCCTACGCCCTCGGCTGGATGTACCGCGGCGCCAACCTGACCGCCGCCTTCGGCCGCGCCCAACTGGCCAAAATGGACCGCTACTTCAACACCATCCAGGCAAACGCCGCCGTTCTGACCGCCAAGATCAAGGACATCAAGGGCCTGATCGTCCCGGTGCAGCCGGAAGGCTATCTGCACAACTGGTACAACTACACCAGCCGGGTCGACATGAAGGCGATCGGCTGGACCGGCGCCCCGGCCCCCATGCGGGACGCCATCATGGCCGCCATCCAGGCGGAAGGCGCCCCGGTCGGCATCTGGCAGCGCTTCATCCTGCCGGACATGACCGTGTTCAAGGCCAAGAACGCCTACGGCGGCGGCTGCCCGTGGTCCTGCCCGTTCGCGGACAAGCTCGGCGAAAAAGTGAACTATCGCCGCGAAGACTTCCCGGTGGCCCAGCGTCACTGTGACACGCACTTCGGCATGACCGTGCCGCTGCGCGCGCCCAACACCACGGCCAGCGCGGCGCTGGTCGGCGAAGCCTTCCTGAAGGTCTTTGAGAATCTGAACGAACTGAAAGTCAAGGCCTGACGGCAGCCCTGGCCGCCGGGACGAAGCGCCGCCCGCACCCGGGCACGCTTCGTCCCGGACCGGCTTCCGGCCGCCCTTTTTATGTTCTCTTTTTGACAGGAACGCGCCATGAAACTGTGCATGATGACCTACACTGTCGCCAGACTGCCTGGCTTCGACCTCCCGAACACCTTCAAGATGACCAACGACCTCGGCCTCGAGGGCATCGACATGGTCTCCCTCTACACCTACACCGCCCCCGAAGTGCGCCACATGGCGGACGACCACCAGGTGCCCATCGTCGCCTATACGTTCTTCGCCAATGAACTGGGGAAAAACACTCCGGCGGAACGCCAGGCCGGCGTGGACAAGGCCAAAGTCGGCATCGAAACCGCCGTCGCCCTGGGCGCCCCGGTCGTCATGCTGCCGCCCAGCCCGCCGGCCGGCATCACCGACGCCGACCTCTGCCGACGCAACTATATCGAAGGCCTGAAGCTGGTCGCGCCGTTCGCGCAGCAGGCCAACGTCGCCCTGACCGTGGAAAACTTTCCCGGGCAGTATTCGCCGTTTGTGACGTCGGACGATTTTCTGCAGGCGAAGGCGGCGGTCCCCGGCCTCAAATTGACCTTTGACAACGGCAATGCCGCCAGCGGCGAAGACGTCGGCACGTCGTTCCGCAAAGTCGCCAAAGATGTGGTCCACTGCCATTTCAAGGACTGGCAGATCCGCCAGGATCCGGCCGAGGGCTGGCGCCAGATGCGCGACGGCCGCTACTACAAGGCCGCCTTGATCGGCGAAGGCGACATCGACCAGAAGGCCACCATCGCCGCCATGCTCGAAGCCGGCTACGACAAGTACATCAACATCGAATACGAAGGCAACGCCTACTCGGCCGTCGACGCCATCGCCAAAGCCGCCGACTACCTGCGCCGCGAGATCGCCGCGGGGAAATAGTGGACAATGAACTGTGGACAAGAATGGACGTTAGTGGACATGAGTAGACAATGAACAATGGACAAGAATGGACAGTGGCGTCCATTAGAGTCCACTGACGTCCA
>JAKLHU010000231.1 GCA_022709995.1 Verrucomicrobiota bacterium
GACATCGTCAAGAAAGGCATCAGCCGCGAAGCCGCCGTGCTGATGCCGCCCGCGGAAACCAGGCCGCTGCTGACCGAGGTGGCCAAGGCGGCAGCCGCGGGACTGGCCAGGCGGCGGCCGTTCAAGCCGACCTTCCCCATCCAACTGCGGGAACGACGCCTCGGCCCCAATCCCGCCTCCCTCGACACGCCGTGGTTCGTCGAACGCGTCAGCGAAGTCCGCTCCGCCCTGGACATCATCCGCGGATCAACGAAGGACTGACCCGAACGCGCACGCGCTGGGCGTCACAGCCCGCCAGGCGTCGCAAGCGTGTAGTTGCTGGTGTAGTCGTAGCCGACGTAGAACGCCTTGCGCGAAGCGCCGACCGTGCCACGGGCCTCGAACTCGGGCTTGAACAAGGTGGCGACATGGCCGTCCATCATCAGAAAATTCGCCTTGGTCAAATGGCGGTACGATATATACGACGTCCACGTCACGGCATACGTGTTTTTGATGGCGGTGTCCGTGCCCAGCATGGCTTCCGACGGGCCAGTCAGCGCTGACAGGCGCCGCCAGCGGTTGGTGACGTCCGGCGTGCCCGTGGTAAAGACGCCGGTCAAAAGGCAGTTGACGCCAATATGGCAATAGTAGAATTTCAAGGTCGGGGCGGTGTAGCTGCCAAACCCCTCCGGTTCCGCCGGGCAGGCGAAGCTGCCGACCGTCCGGCTGGGTCCTTCGTAAATCGCCCCGTAGCCCGAAGTCAGGCCGCCGTAGCCGGACAGCAGCCCGGCCCAGAACGTCGAATGAATCGAACTGCCCGGACCCCTTCCCGGCACGATCCATTCATCGAAGTCATCGCTGTACAGGGCTTGGGCCAGACCGATCTGCTTATGGTTGTTGACGCAGCTAATGGCATGGGCCCGGGACCGGGCCTTGCTCAACGCCGGCAACAGCATGGCCGCCAAAATGGCGATGATCGCAATCACCACCAAAAGCTCGATCAACGTGAATGAAAAGGAGTTGAGAGCACGACAGGACGGGGAACGAAGGCCCCCGTGACCAGCTACAACTTTGCCGGCGCTGTTTTCGAGATGCTGATAGAATAATGGCATAGTCGACCTCCTCTCCGGTAGTGCAAGACCTGATATACATTAATCACCATGGATGCAGTCGATGAGATATTCTTGCCATGCCGTTCGATGGCGCCTCATTCCCGCCTCGGCCCTTCCTTTCTGGTCTAACTGTCCTTCCCCTGGAATCTTGCTCTGGCTGTCCCTCTCGCGGCTGTAATTATCCGGAAAGAACTTTCAGAGTCAGGCCGACAAAAAACACCATGAAACTTTGTTCGCCTTTATACAATATACTAAAAGCATCGACAAAAATCAATGCCCCAAAAATTGTTCTGCAAAAAAAATTGGCTTCGGCCTGGGGGCCGCCATTTGGCGGTGGGGGCGCGGGGGGCCGGTTGCCGCTACCGCCGCCGTTCCCGGCCCCGCTTTCCCGACGCCGCGAATTCCCGGGCTTTCCGGCGCAAACGGTCAGCCATTGATAACGGAGCACTTGAGGAGTCAACGCTTGGGCGCGTCAGGGCCTGAGGCGCCACCTTGGCGCGTCAGGCCACTACGGCCGCCAGATGCGATGGCGGACCGCTTACTTTCCGGCCGCCAAGTCCTGGCCGCTGGTGTTGAAAAACGAATTTCCGCGTTTATATTAGAAATCATTTCCGCAGGCAATTTTCCGGCTCTCACCGGGTTTCGCCATCAACCGCAGGGATATCAAGGAGCAAGACGACACATGGCTATCAAAATTGGCATCAATGGATTTGGACGGATCGGGCGCATGGTCTTCCGGGCGGCCGTCGAAAACTTCGCCGGGCAGGTAGAGATCGTCGGCATCAACGACCTTCTGGAGCCCGACTACCTCGCCTACATGCTGAAATATGACTCGGTGCACGGGCAGTTCAAGGGCGACGTCAAGGTCGACGGCAACTTCATGATCGTCAACGGCAAGAAGATCCGCCTCACCGCCGAAATGGACCCCGCCAACCTGAAATGGGACGAAGTCGACGCCCAGATCGTGGTCGAATCCACCGGCTTTTTCCTGGATGACGCCTCCGCCCGCAAGCACATCGCCGCCGGCGCCAAGAAAGTCATCTTGTCGGCCCCGTCCAAAGATGAAACCCCGATGTTCGTGTACGGCGTCAACGACAAGAGGTACGCCGGCCAGGACATCATCTCCAACGCGTCCTGCACCACCAACTGCCTGGCCCCGATCGCCATGGTCCTGCACGAGAAATTCGGCATCAAACGCGGTCTGATGACGACCGTCCATGCCACCACCGCCACCCAGAAAACGGTGGACGGCCCGTCCAAGAAGGACTGGCGCGGCGGCCGCGGCATCCTGGAAAACATCATCCCGTCCAGCACTGGTGCCGCCAAGGCCGTCGGCAAAGTTCTCCCGGCCCTGAACAAAAAGCTGACCGGCATGTCGATGCGCGTCCCGACCTCCGACGTCTCCGTCGTCGACCTGACGGTCGAGCTGGAAAAAGCCGCCAGCTATGAAGAAATCTGCGCGGCCATGAAGGCCGCCTCCGAAGGCGAACTGAAGGGCATTCTCGGCTACACGGAAGAATCCGTCGTCTCGACCGATTTCCGTGATGACGCCCGCACCTCCATCTTTGACGCCAAGGCCGGCATCGCCCTGGATTCGACTTTTGTCAAAGTCATCGCCTGGTACGACAACGAATGGGCCTACTCCAACAAAGTCGTCGAAATGGCCAAAGTCATCGCAAAATAACGTTTTCGGCGGAACCTTCCGCTGACAGCGACTACTGCAACCGGGCAGGATCGGCAGCCACGCTGGTCCTGCCCGGTTCTTTTTTGCCCGCCGCGGACATGATGTGCCATCACGCCCCGCCCGAAGCGACACGGCGCCCATAGTGCAACGCTCTTCAATGATGCGCAACTCTGGTTGGCATCCTGGGACCTACACGACGGTGAAATAGGACGTATTGGACGTATGGGACGTATAAACGGCAAATAGAATCATGGGACGACTACGCACTGGGGGCATTGCCGTCCCCCAGTGCCAAACAGAACTCGTAAATAAAAAGGATTGGCGCCGGAAATGGCCGCCAGGGCATTCAGGCTCACGGCTTCGGGGCGTCGTAGTTGACGCTGAGGACAAAGTCCTTCAGCACGAGCGAATTGCCGGAATCGCGGAAGCGCACGAACTGCCAATGCGCCTCGCCTTGGCCGGCTTCGCTGGCCGAGCCGAAATAGACCATCCGGCGGTTCCATTCCCGCATGCCATGGGCCAGCGGCAGCCACCGCGACTGATCCTCGGCCGAGGTGACGAATTTGCCGGTGCCGTCCAGAAGCAGTTTACCGTCGACAAACACCTGCACGTCCTTGCCGCGGCATACAATCCGATAGGTATGGAAGCCATCGCCGGCCGGGAAGGCAGCCGCCAGACCGGCAAAACTCAGCCCAACCCGTCCCGGCTCGAAGGTGATCATTTCGACGTGGCGGTTGTCGGCGACCCGGACACAGACGGCCTCCGGCGCCGTGCTGGAGACGACTTGCAGGCGGACTTCCACGACATTGGTTCCCGTTGCCTCGGCGTTCCAGGGATAGGCCAGATGCGGAATGCTGCCCGGGGCGCTGTCCTGGTCCGCCAGCACCAGGCGGCCGTCGCGGATTTCCTCCACCCGCCGGCATTCCGCAAACAGCCGCCGCCAAGGCAGCTGGGCAGGGGTTTTCAGCACCTTTTGGCAATCGTAGTCGACTTCCCAGGCATCGCTCTGGTCGGCCGGCGGTTCCGGATCCATGGCGGCATCAAAGACGATCTCGTTGCCACCATTGCGGAGAGCTGTGGCGGGAACCGGGACATCGAGCCACTCGCCGGCAACCGCGGCGCCTTCCAGGCGGACGCCATTGACGTGCAGGAGGAGCTTGTCGGCGAGCTCGGCGGCCCGGGCCCCAATGCGGAGATGGGCGGCGAAACGCCCGCGTTCCCGCGTCCCGTCCGGTTCGCTGATAGTCATCGGCAGAGTGCGCGGCGCCCCGCTGGCAATGGTCCACGGCTGCAGGGGCGTCAAGGTCGGCAGCCGGCTGAAGGCATCGCCACCCGCGAGATAGCGCGAGGGCCGGCCATCCCGGATGGTGGCAAAATAATGCTTCGTCTTGGCGGCGACCGACTGCGGCCCGCCGCATTCCCGGAAAAACGCCGTCTGCGGATTGAACACATTGAAAATGTAGATGCCGTCCACGCCTGCGGCCCAGGCGCGGGCCAGGCGGGCGCGGTAGCTCCACTGGCTCCCGCGCCGGAAGCGCTTGTCTTCATTCTTGACCCGGCTTTCGCTCAAGCCGGCCAGCACTTTCACGCCGTGCCGGCGGCCCAGGGCCACCCAATCCTCCCAGGGGCGCATCTGAAAATAGTCCGAACCGACATAGAAGTCCGCGACGTCGTGGGCCATCCAGTGTTCTATATCCAGCCCCATGGCCCGGCCGTACTCCGCGTCATCCGGCACTCGCACGGCGATCAGGATGGGCCGGCCGCGGCGGGCGCCCTCCTGGTCGGCCGCGGCCCGGATGCGCAGCATCAAGTCATTCATGGCCGCGATTTCCGCTT
>JAKLHU010000232.1 GCA_022709995.1 Verrucomicrobiota bacterium
ACCTCCTTGACGTTGAAAATCGGCGCCATCTACGGATGAATCTTTCGACAAAGGCTTTTCGGACGTCCTCTATATATAAGTGGTATTGTCTACTTCGTCGGCTGCCGTGCACTGCCGTCAACTCCCGCGATTGCCTTCAGGGCCTGCAGGTATTTTTCGCGGGTTTTGGCGACGACGTCGTTTGGCAGCACCGGCGCTGGCGGCTGGTGGTTGAAGCCGACGCTGTCCAGCCAGTCGCGCACGAACTGCTTGTCCAGGCTGGGCGGATTGCTTCCCGGCCGGTAGGAATCAGCCGGCCAGAAGCGGCTGGAGTCGGGGGTGAGCACTTCGTCGGCCAGCACCAGGCGGTCCTGGTCGTCCAGGCCGAATTCGAATTTGGTATCGGCGATGATGATGCCGCGGGTGGCGGCATAGTCGGCGGCGGTCTGGTAGAGGCTGACGGTGAAATCGCGGAGGCCGGCGGCGAGCTTGGCGCCGACGCGGTCGACGAGCTCCTGGAAGCTGATCGGCTGGTCGTGGCCGCTGGCTTCCTTGGTGGTCGGGGTGAAAATCGGTTCGTCGAGCTTGCCGGCATTGGCGTAGCCGGGCCGGAGGGGCAGGCCGCAGACGCTGCCTTTTTGCTGGTATTCCTTCCAGCCGGAGCCGGCCAGATAGCCGCGCACGACGCATTCGACCGGGACGATGCGCAGTTTTTTCACCAGCATGGAACGGTCGCGCAGATCGTCGCGGCAGGAAGCCAAGGCGGCGGGGAATTGCTCCACGCTGGCGGTGATCAGGTGGTTCGGGCGGTTGCCGAACAGCTTGAACCAGAACAGGCTGAGTTGGGTCAGGACTTTGCCCTTGTCGGGAATTCCGTTTGGCATGACCACGTCAAAGGCGCTGATCCGGTCGGTGGCGACAAACAGAATGGCGTCGCCGAGGTCGTACACATCGCGGACTTTGCCCCGCAGCGGCGGCGGGAGACCGGGGATGGCGGTTTCCAGCAACGCGTGGTTGGCATCGTAGTTCATGATGGTAGGCCTTTCTGGACTGGGAGTGGAGGTCGGGCGGCAACGGTCGGGCAAATAGAAGCGACGTGCCGGTCGGGACAGGGGCTGTGGGCGGCCGGTTCAGGGCTCGGCGGTCAGCCATGGAAAGGGCGCGACCGCCTGGTCCGGATGCCGGCGCAGGAAGTCCTCGACGGCCTGGCGGGTTGAAAGCCCGGTGTCACGGACGCGTGTTTCCGGTTTTTGCAGGATGGCCTGGAGCACGGGGAAAGAGCCGGAGCCGGCGGCGGTGTGGCTGTTCATGGCGAGCGTTAGGCGCGCTTCGGGGGCCGGGGGCGGCCCGTCCTGGCCGAGGCCCAGGACGGTGGCGTTGCCGTTGGCGTCCAGCCGGGCCCGCGCCCCGTAGAGGCCGGCGAACCGGTAGCTGTCGCGGAACTGCCACTGTTCGCCGATGATGGCTTCCAGTTCGGCGCGCGTGACTTCGGCGAGGACGATCGCGTTCTCGTAGGGGACGAGGGCGAAAAGATCGGCGCCGGTGACCTCGCGGCTCAGTGATTTCTGGGTGAGGCGGCCGTGTATGACGACCTGGGCCGGGGCCGCCGCGGCGATGGCGGCGCACAGCAGCTCGCTGGTCGCGCAGCTGCTGCCGGGCCGGCCGGACGCCGGGATGGGCGCGGCGAGCACGGGGGCGATGACGCGGGCGCGTTCGGCCCGGGCTTGTTCCAGCCAGGGCTGCAGGGCCTGGGCCAGGCCGGCGTCCTCGGCGTCGGCCCGGGTGACTTGACGGGTGTGGGAGGCGATGTCGACGACTTCGTTGGCCTCGGTGTCGACGGTCAGGGTGACGATGCCGAGATATTGGGCATAGCTGGCGGCCTGCACGTACCAGGTCCGGTGGCCGATGCGCAACCCGGGCAGAAGGCGGTGGCTGTGGGCGCCGAGGATGAGATCGAGGTCGGGAAAACGCTCGGCCAAGCTGGCAATTTCATTGATGTTGCGCGGGTCGCGGCCTTCGAACCAGGCCTGGTGGGCGGCCAGCACGATCACGTCCGGCCGGGCGCGGTGGATTTCCGGCAGGATGCGGGTCAAAAGCGCGGCTGCGGTTTCAACGTGGTACTGCCGGGCTTCGGCGGGCAGCAGCCAGTTTTTCATATAGGAGGCGGTCGCGCCGATGACGGCGATGTCGACGCCGTTGCGGGTGAACATTTTCCAGCCGGGCATGGCGGGGCCGTCGGCGAGGCGGAGGTTGCCGCAGAGGACGATGTCGGCCGCCTGTTCGGTCAAGCGTGCGAACGTGCGGTGGCCGAAGTCGAGTTCATGGTTGCCGGGGATCCAGACGTCGTAGGCGAGGTGGCGGAGGGCGGCGATGGCGGCTTCGCCGCGCGACACCGTGGCCGTGATGCTGCCCTGGCTGGTGTCGCCGCAGTCGATCAGCAGGGAGGAGTCGGGGCCGAGCCGGCGGCGCTGCGCCTGGATGACGGTGGCCAGGCGCAGCCAGGCGCCGTCGGCGGCGCCGTCGTCATCCGTGAACGTTCCGTGGATGTCGGTGGTTTGGAGCAGGTGGACTTCCCGGAATTCGGCGGAGCGGCTGGCGGGCAGGAGGCAGAGGAACGCCGCGGCGAGCAGGCTCAGGGCGAGCGGACGGCGGGCGTCCGGGGGTGGTGTCGGTGACAGCATGGCGGGGCGGGGGTTGGTGGTGGTGGTGGCGTGTATTCAGGGCAGGGCGAGGCAGACGGGAAGGTTCGGGTCGCGGTCATGGAGGGCAGCGGTCAGGCCATAGCGCAGGCCGTGGGTGTTGACCATGACTTCGGGCAGGCCCAGCTCGTCCATGATCGTCAGCAGGATGATTAGGCCGGCGGGCAGAACCGAGCCGCGGCCCGGTGGCAGGCCGGGAAGAGTTTCCCGCGCCGCCGCCGGCAGGCGCGACAGGCGCTGCCGTAAGTCCGCGATGGCCGCAAACGCAACATGGCGTCCATGCAAGGACGGGTCGCCGTCGGTGCGGTTCAGGAGAATAGCCGCCAAGGCGGTCGCGGTGCCGCCGGTGGCGCTGAGAATCGGCGCCGGCGCCGGCCGTGGCGCCAGCGCCGCCAGGGCGGCGCGGAACTCGTCGAGCCGTGGCGCCAGGAGGTTGCGCATGGCCGTCGTCGCCGCCTTGGCCGCTGTTTCCGTGAAGGCATCCGCCAGGCCGAAGCGGTCGCGCCAGCGCACGCATCCGGCCGGGAAGCTGCCGGCGAGGCGCAGGTCGCCGGGGCGGCCGATGGTGATTTCGGTGCTGGCGCCGCCGGGGTCGAGGTTGACGACCGGGGTCGAAGCCGGGAAAGTGTCGGTCGCGCCGCGGAAAGTCAGCTCCGCTTCCAACTGGCCGGAAAGCATGGCCGGGGTGTCGTGGAGGCCGAGTTCCCGGCGGCATTGCGCCAGGAAGGCGGCGCCGTTGCCGGCGTCTCGGACGGCGCTGGTGGCGACCGCCGTGAGCCGGAGCGGCGCGACGTCGCGGCGGAGGCGGTCCAGCTGGCGCTCGGCGGCGGCGATGGTGCGTTGCATCGCCGTCGGCTGCAGATTGCCGGTGGCGGCCAGGTTTTCGCCCAGCCGGGTGCATTCGCCGACTTCGGCGACGGCGGCCAGGCCGCCGGGCCCGGCCTGCCGCACCAGCGTGGCGACCGTGTTGCTGCCTAAATCGAGCGCGGCGAAGAACATATGGCAATTCCCAATTCTTCCAGTTGGGCCTGGTCAACCGTGCTGGGGGAATCCGTCATCAGGCACGATGCCTTGGCGGTCTTGGGGAAGGCGATCACGTCCCGGATGGACTTGGCGCCGCACATCAGCATGACGAAGCGGTCGAGCCCGATGGCCAGGCCGCCGTGCGGCGGGGCCCCGAACGCGAACGCCTCCAGGATGTGCCCGAAGCGCAGGCGGGCGTCGTCTTCGCTGATGCCGAGCGTTTTGAACATCAGGGCCTGGCGGTCGGCCTGGTGAATCCGGATGGAGCCGCCGCCGAGCTCAACGCCGTTGAGCACCACGTCGTAGGCCTTGGCCCGGACTTTGCCGGGATCGGTCGCCAACAGCGCGACATCCTCGTCCAGCGGACTGGTGAACGGATGGTGCACGGCGGCGAAGCGTTTGGCTTCCTCGTCCCATTCCAGCAGCGGGAAGTCCACGACCCAGAGGAACTTGAAGCCGGGGGTCTCGGTCAGGCCGGCCTTGGCGGCCAGTTCCAGTCGGAGGCGGCCCATGACTTCGCAGGCGCAGCGCCAGGAATCGGCCACAAGCAGCAGCACGTCGCCGGGCTTGGCCGCCAGGGCGGCGCCCATCGCCGACTTCTCCGCGTCGGTGAAGAATTTGGCGGCGGCGCCGGACCAGGCGCCGTCGGCTTCGACTTTCAGCCAGACGAGGCCCTTGGCGCCGAAGAGCTTGGCGGTGGCGGTCAGGTCATCGAGCTGTTTGCGGCTGCAGCTGGCGGCCATGCCGGCGGCGTTGATGGCGCGGATGACGCCGCCGTTGTCGAGGGCGCCGCGCAGGGCTTGGAAGGCCGTGTCCTTCAGGGTGGC
>JAKLHU010000233.1 GCA_022709995.1 Verrucomicrobiota bacterium
GTTTGATGGCCTGACAGAGCGCCTGCAGGTGCACGTGGCCTGGCGACACCTCGTTGAAGGAGTTGACCACCCCGATCAACGGCCGTTCAAGTTCTTTCTGGGTCAGGCCCATGGCTTTCAGCAGGGAACGCTGCGGGGCTCTCTCAACTCCTTCTTTGATCTGGTCTGAATTCATGTTCTGTACCTCAAAAAATGGCGTCTGTTAGCTTGGTTGACGGGTGAAAGGGGAGGATGGCCGAGGCCGGGGGCAAAGGGCGGGGAGGTATGGATGGGGAGGCGGATGGCCGTCGGGGCGAGCGGCGGCATTCGGCCGGAAGGGCGGCCGCCATTCCGGCCGAATGCGTGTCGTCGCCAAGACGATAATTATGATTACTGTTCGAATTTGGGCATATTCCAGTTCATCTTGGCCCGCAGTTCGGCGCCGGTCTTTTCAATCAGATGCTCTTTCTCCAGGCGGCGCATGGCATTGAAATGCGGGCGGTGGGCCTGGTTTTCCAAAATCCACTCGCGGGCGAAGCTGCCGTCCTGGATGCGGCCGAGGACCTTGCGCATTTCCGCCTTCACCTCGTCCGAGATGATTTTCTTGCCGACGGTATAGTCGCCGTATTCGGCCGTGTCGCTGATCGAATAGCGCATGAACGACATGCCGCCCTGGACGACCAGGTCGATGATCAGCTTCATTTCATGCAGGCATTCGAAATACGCGCTTTCCGGCTGGTAGCCGGCTTCGACGAGGGTTTCGAATCCGGCCTTGATCAGGCTGGTGACGCCGCCGCAGAGCACGGCCTGTTCGCCGAAGAGGTCGGTTTCGGTTTCCTCTTTGAACGTGGTCTGCAGGATGCCGGCGCGGGCGCCGCCGATGCCGCAGGCATAGGCCAGGGCCGTGGCGAGGGCCTTGCCGCTGGCGTCCTGGTGCACCGCCACCAGGCAGGGCACGCCCTTGCCTTCCGTGAACTGGCTGCGGACGGTGTGGCCGGGGCCTTTCGGGGCGACCATGATGACGTCGACGTCGGGGGCGGGCGCGATCTGGCCGAAGTGGATGTTGAAGCCATGCGCAAAGGCCAGGGTCTTGCCGGCGGTCAGATAGGGCGCGATGTCCTTCTGATACAAGGCCGCCTGTTTTTCGTCGTTGACGAGGATCATGATGATGTCGGCCGCTTTGACGGCTTCGGCCGTGTTGCAGACCTTGAGGCCGCGGGCCTCGGCCTTGGCCTTGGACGGCGAGCCTTCGTACAAGCCGACCATGACCTTGACGCCGCTCTCCTTCAGGTTGAGGGCGTGCGCATGGCCCTGGCTGCCGTAGCCGATGACCGCCACCTTCTTGTTCTTCAGGACCTTCATGTCGCAGTCGCTCTCGTAATAGATCGTAGCCATTGTCTTCTACTCCTTTGCTGGGTTTTCCTCTTCATTCGAACTGTTGTCTTTCAAGGGCTTCAGGCCCCGTGAAATGGCCGTCAGGCCGGTTCGACACAACTCAATGATGCCATAGGGACGAAGATATTCCACGAAGGCGTCGCACTTGGAGCGCTCGCCGGTGATTTCGAGGGTGATCGAGTCGCTCTTCAGGTCCACCACCTTGGCCCGGAACACGGAGACGGCCTCCATCAGGCCGCTGCGCGTGCCCTTGTCAGCCTGCAGTTTGATCAAGAGCAGTTCGCGCATGACCGACTCGTACGGGGGCATGGGCTTGACCACCTTGACGTCCTGGAGCTTGTCGAGCTGTTTGATGATCTGGTCCTTGATATAGTCGTCCCCGTGGGCGGAGATGGTGATCCGCGACAGGCCGGGCTGTTCGGTCACGCCGACCGAGAGGCTGTCGATGTTGAAGCCGCGCCGGGCGAACAGGCCGGAGACTCTGGTCAGCACGCCGGCCTCGTTGTTCACCAGCATCGAAATGACAAATTCGTCGTTGTCCATGGGTATTCTCCTTGTGCGTTCAGGCTTTCAGGATGATGTCGCGGATGGTGCCGTTGGGGGGGATCATCGGCAGGACCTTGTCGTCATTGCAGATGGTGACTTCGACGAGTGCCGGTCCTGTTTCGGCAAAGGCCTTGGCCAAAGCCGGCTCGAGTTGGCCGAGGGTGGCGACCTTGAAGCCGGTGGCGCCCATGGCTTCGGCCAGGCGGGTGTAGTCGGTGCGCCGGGCCAGGCTGGTGCTGGAGTAGCGCTGTCCAAAGAACATGGTCTGCCATTGCCGGACCATGCCGAGGGCGTTGTTGTTGAGCAGGACGATGACGAGGGGCAGCTGGTTGGAAACGGCGGTGGCCAGCTCGTTCATGTTCATGTGGAAGCTGCCGTCGCTGGTGAACAGGACGGTCTGGCGGCCGCCGGTGCCGAAACAGGCCCCGATGGCGGCCCCCATGCCGAATCCCATGGTGCCCAGGCCGCCGGAGGTGATGAACGTCCGCGGCCGGGCGAATTCGTAATACTGGGCGGTCCACATCTGGTGCTGTCCCACGTCGGTGCAGACCACCGTCTCTTCGCGGGTGTGGCGGCGCACGGCCTTGATGACCGTCTCCGGGTTGAGCTGGTCCGGCGGCATTTCCAGATGGTTGTCCGGGGAATTCTTGATGGCCTGCACCGTCTGGCTCCAGGCCGGGCGGTTGTGCTGCTTCAGAACCGCCAACAGCTTCTGCAGCACCGTCTTGACGTCGCCGAGCAGCGCCACGTAGGCTGGGATGTTCTTGCTGATTTCGGACGGGTCGATGTCGATATGGATGACTTTCTTGCCTTTGATGAATTCGGTTTTGTTGCCGGTGGCCCGGTCGGAGAAGCGGGTACCGACGGCGACCAGGAGGTCGGCTTCGGCCAGGACCTGGCTGGCGGCGTATTTGCCGTGCATGCCGGTCATGCCGAGGAAGCGGGGATGGTCATGGTGCACTGCGGCCAGCCCCATCATGCTGCTGCCGACGGGGGCATCGATGCGGTCGGCGAAGTCAAGCAGCTCCTGGGTGGCGTTGGAGTTGATGACGCCGCCGCCGATATAGATGTAGGGTCGTTCGCAGCCATGGATCAGCTCTACCGCCTGGCGCAGGGCCGGGAGGCCGTTGCTGGCGACCGGGGCCGGCTGGGGGGTGAACTCGACGTACTCGCATTCGCTTTTCTGGATGTCCTTGGGGATGTCGATCAGGACGGGCCCCGGGCGGCCGCTGCGGGCAATGGCAAACGCCTCGTGGATGACGTCGCCCAGGCGGCTGGCGTCCTTGACGATGTAGTTGTGCTTGGTGATCGGCATGGTCACGCCGGTGATGTCGACTTCCTGGAAGCTGTCCTTGCCGATGAACGGGCAGGCGACATTGCCGGTGATGGCCACCATGGGGGTGGAATCGAGGTAGGCGTTGGCAATCCCGGTCACCAGGTTGGTGGCGCCGGGTCCGGAAGTGGCGATGACCACGCCGACTCGGCCGCTGGCGCGGGCATAGCCGTCCGCGGCATGGGCGGCGCCCTGTTCATGGCACGTCGCGATGTGCTTGATCTTGGCACTGAATTTATACAGTTCGTCGTAGATGTCAAGAACGGCGCCGCCGGGATACCCAAACACGCAGTCAACACCCTCGCTGATGAGGGCGCGGATGATCAATTCGGCTCCTTTGATTTTCATTTTTTCTCCTGGAGATGTCTGCTGGTTCTCGGTTCGGCATCAAAAAAAAGACCCCTTGGGCCGGCTTTGCCCAGGGGTCTTGAAGCTTTTTCACTTGTCGTCTTTCAAGAACAGCCTGGTCCAGCCGGTGCGACGTTAATGTCCCATAGGACAATAACGTCGACAGTAATGCTGATGACCAGGGTGTTGATGGTGTCTGACATGGCGGGCGAGGAAGTGAGGTTTGAAGAAGGCGACGGGGAACAAAAAAACCTGCGACTGTCTTGGTGTTGCCGCAGGTTTCGTTGAGAACTGAAAAAGGGGGAAAAGCTCAACAACCACCAGGGGCAAGCGGCAAGACGCCGTTGCCGACTAGGACAACGACGTCGCTGTTAATGACGATAACCTGGCTGTTGGCGGAGGTTGACAAAGGAACACCCTTGAGTGAAGCGTGGGAAAAAACGAAAATAGCAGTGCTGTTCTATAGTATACCATCGCGACAACGGCTGTCAAATCGTTTTATGAAAAAAATGCCGTGGTGGGGTGAAAAATGGCCCGTGGCCGCGGTTTCACCAGTGAACGGGTACACGCCGATCGTCGATTGCACGAGATTGAGAGAATATTGCAGGTCGGGGAAAAAGCATGCCGTCTTGATTGCATTTGATGATAATGGGTTATTTTATGAATCATGCTTGCTGGCGAATGATGCCGCACCCCGGCGGGAGGAAATGGATACGGGCCGGACCGGGCCACGGCCAGGCAGGCTGACCGTCAGGGCCAGAAAAAGCGACGACCGGAGGCGTGACCGGGCGGCAGTCCCCGCGGAAGGCAGGGTGACGACCCTTTTCTTGGATCAGGCGGGAGCGGGGCATTCGATAAATGTCAGAG
>JAKLHU010000234.1 GCA_022709995.1 Verrucomicrobiota bacterium
CTTCTTCTGCTGGGGGCGGATAGTCAAAAAATACAAAATTCCGAGCAGAGGCAGCATCAGCAAAAACTGCAACCCCATGCCGCCGCCGGCAGGCGCGGCCGCCTGCGCCATCGATACAACAAAATGACTGACAAATGGTTCCACAAGATTCTCCCATCCGGGCGAAGACGTTTCGCCATCCTGCCTGAAGCGTGATGACGCGCGATAAAAAGCAAGTCGACAAATGTAATATCTTTCCGCAAACTTGCAATCGCGCGGCTGGCGTTTTTGTCAAAATCGCCTTTCAGCGGCGTTCTGGCCCGGTCCTGATCCGGTTCACGCCGCGGCCCCCAGCGCCAGCATGATCACGGCCACGACGCCACTGGCGAGGGCGCCAAGCTTGCGAAAGGTACAGGGTTCGGACAGAAAAAGCGCGCTCAAGGCAAAAGTGCCGAGGAAGCTCATCTGCGCAATCGGCAGTACGACGCTGGCGGCGCCACTGGCGAGCGACCCGGCCATGCAGAAAACGATTCCCGCCACCAAACCGCCGGACAGCAGGCCATAGCCGAAGACACCGCGGTCTTTCAACCCGCGCCCTTTTTCTCGCTTCCAAGCATAGAGAAGACCGCCGGCAATCCAGAAGAGGCTGTTGACCAAAACGACGCCGTTCTTGTCCGCCCCCTGCAGAAAGGCATGGCGGTAGCTGAGCCCCATGCCAGCGCGCAGAACCGCGGCCAAAAGCGCCAGGTAAAAACCCGTCGGCCGGGCGCCGGCGGCCCGGCCGTCCGGCAGAAACGCCAGAATCGCCACCAGGGCCAGGCCGATTCCGACCGCCTGGAACAGGCTGACGCTTTCGCCCAGCAGCAAAAAGGCCCCGAGCACGACAAAGACCATGTTGAGGCGGTAGATCGTTGAACACAGCCCCGCGCTCTGCCGGCCCATGGCTTCAATCAGGAGAATGTTGGCGGCCAGGGAGAAGAAACCGGACACGGCGCCCCAGCCCAGCGTCAAAGCCAGCGAACTGTCCGGATTCTTCGGCAGCCACACCAAAGCCAGAAACCAGCAAACACCGACCACGGCGACAAAGCCGCCGCGCGAGGAGCGCGCCCCGCCAGCGAACAGTTTGAAGACAAAATCGTTCACCGCCGTGAACAAAAGACAAACCAGGGCATATGTAATGGCTACCGTCATGTCAGTCCGACCGCCTGAGCCAGAAAAAACCGTCATGCCAAAAGAAAATACTATAATGCCCCGACGTCATTTGACCATCGCCGGCCCGCGACAATACCACTCGGGCCGCAATCCCTTCCGCACTGGGAGGCTCCATCTTCAAATTCACTGGCAAATGACTCTTTCGACGGCGGCGGTCGGGAACGGCGACTGCCCGGATGGCCGTCCGGGTGGACGTTTCGCCACGGCGACAACAACGCCCCATGCCCGCTGGCATGGGGCGTTGCTTGACAAGGACATAGGGATGACTGCGACCAGCCGGGGCGATGCGAACGCCACTCCGACGAACGCCCCCAGCCCTACACCGAACTTTTTGAAATTATACATTAAATGTTTCGGAAAACTTCATCAATTACCCCCGAAAGTGTGATCACATTTGATTTATAAGTGCACTAAATTATGGTATTGCACGTCCCGCGGCATATTTTTATATCATGAGTCAAGACACGGCATGAAGAAAACATGGAAAAACTTTCCAAACAGCTGGGCAAGAGGTTGTTTCTCCGCAACCTGATTTTTTCGCACCGGTCCATTTCCCGGCCGGAGCTGGTCAGTCAAAGCGGATTCAATGCTCGCAGCGTGGATCGCTACACGCACGAGCTGGAGACGCTGGGTCTAATCACCTGCAGCCAAGTCCGGGGCAGCCGCGCCCGGCCGGCGACGGCGTACACGTCCAACAGCGACAGCTGCCTGTTCGTCGGCGCCGTCATTGATTCCTGGCATCTGCTGACCACCGTCCTTGACATCAACGGCAAACCCCTGTTCTGCCAGGCCCTCCCCTGTCCCCGCCACCAGTGCCTGCCGACTCTGGAAACCGCCATCGTCACCAGCATCGGACTGGCCGCGCAGCAATCCGGCCAGCAGATGCCGTATGCCATCTGCCTGGGGCTGCCAACCCACCTTGACCTGCCACAGCCCCGAACCAGACTGCTCCAGGCGCTGCGCAACCGCTATCGAACCAAAGTGGAATGTTTGTCCACCGACGCCCTCATCACCCACGAAGCCATTGCGCACGCCTGGCTGAAAGGCCGGATCGCCGGCATCATCTTCAACAGCGCCTTCATCATCTTTGACAACGGCCGCCCCACCACCCAGCACGACAAGCGCCTGCAACCCCTCTGGCATCGCCGGGCCCCGGAAGACCTCGGACTCAATCTTATCTGCGAATGCGGCAAACGCGGCTGCCTGCAGGCGGAGCTCACCGGCGACGCGCTCGTGGAACGCTATCGGCGGCTGACCGGCGCCACGCCGGGAAACACGCCGCTGGCCGCCGCCAGCAACATCAGCCTGGAGGCCAACCTCGGCAACCAGAACGCCGTCAGCGCCATCCGCGCCCAGGCGGAAATCTATGGCTACCTGGCCGCGCGGCTCTATGCCGAACTGCCCGTCGACCACATCGTCATGATGCAATCATCCCATTTCAACAACGCCGCCTACGCCCAGTTTGCCCGCGAGGCCTTCGCCCGCTGGAGCGGTGCTTCGCCGCATCAATTCCGACCCTACGCCTACTCCTGGGCCGACATGGCCTTCGCCGCCTCACAATACGCCCGCCGCAACTTTGCCTGGTGAAACACCCAGGCCAGCTCGTGCCATATGACCGAGAGGACTCATGAGAAAGAGGATAACCGCATGCTGAGAAAAACGCTTTCCGCCGTCCTGTGCTGCCTGTCGCTCGGGCTTCTGGCCCAGCCCCTGGCCAATCCCGGCTTTGAACTAGGCGCCGCCAACTGGGACCTGCCCCAGCCGTTCTGCCGGATCGCCCCGGGCCAGGGCCGCAACGGCACCGCCGCCCTGGTCTGGGAAAACACCGACACCAGCCTGCCGCTGCCACGCCCCCGGGCGACCCAGGAGCTGAAGCTGCAAGCCAACCAGGCCTATCGCCTCAGCTGCTTCGTCAAAGGCCGCATCGACCAGCTCGACCGCTTCAACATCGGCGCGTCGTTCTATCTCCAAATCATGAACGGCAACGACGTCATCAGTCATCTCTACGTGCGCGGGCTGACGCAATCAAGCGAGGAATGGCAATACGTCAGCAAAGACTTCACCTTCCCGCCCAACGCGGACCGCTGCCTCGTCTCCGCCGGCATCCATCACCTCGGCACCGGACAGGCCGTCTTTGACGACTTCAACCTCGAAAACCTCAATGAGTACTTTATCTATATGACTGCCCCGGGCATGGGCACCGTCTTTCTGGACGACCCGACCGTCCGCGCCGCCGTCTTCTACACCGGCCCGGAACTCCCGGCCGGCCTGCAGGCCCGCCTGACCGTCGCCGGCCAGACGGTCCGCGCCGCCGTCGCCGACGGCCAGGCCGTCTTCCGGCTCCCGGAACTCCCGGACGGCCCGGCGCTGGCCCGCCTGGACCTGCTGACCGCCGACGGCGCCACCGTCCTCGCCACCGAAACCCACCCGCTCAGCATCCGCCCGCCCGAGTACCGCCAACAGACCGCCAACGCCTGCTGGATCGACGGCCGGGGCCGGGCCATCGTCGACGGCAAGCCGTTCCTGCCCCTGGGCCTCTTCGTCGGCGCCTGCCCGAAAGACCACATCGACACCATCGCCGACAGCGCCTTCAACTGCCTGGCCTCGTATTCGGCGCTCAACCTGCACTACGGCGCCAAACCGGCGGACTCGCAACAGGCCCTCGCCGCCATCCGCGAGGTGATGGACTATCTCCACCAAAAAAACCTGAAGCTGATCTTCAGCCTGCAGCACGTCTATGACACGGACATGCGCTACGCCATGAAAAAATGGCATGAAATCGCCGGCCCCGACGCCATTGTCCGGGCTGTGGTGCCGGCGCTGAAAGACCACCCCGCCCTGCTGTCGTGGTATACCAACGACGAACGGCCGCTGGACTTTCTGCCTGTGGTAAAGCAGCGTCGCGAGCTGATCAACAACCTCGACGACGCCCACCCGACCTGGTCGCTGTCCATGCTGTTCACCATGATGTACCGCTACGCCCCCACCGGCGACGTGCTCGGCTGCGACCCCTATCCCATCCACTCCCCCAAGCCCCGGCACATGGACGCCGTCGACCTGGCCGGCGTCATGACCAAACGCACCGGCATGCCGTTCTGGGCCGTCCCGCAGCTGTACAACTCATCCTTCTCCGCCGCGGCGAAGACCATCAACACCGCCCTTGACCCAACCCGGGAAGACATGCGGGCCATGTCGCTGCGCCTGGCGTCCGAAGGCGCCACCGGCTTCATCTTCTACCACTTCTGGAACATCCGCAATCCCGACATCC
>JAKLHU010000235.1 GCA_022709995.1 Verrucomicrobiota bacterium
TGGATCAACGGCAGCGCGGCCGCGCTCGCCCAGTTGCGCGAACTCGGCGAGCTGCTGGTCGACGTGCACGGCCAGCACGCCCACCAGTCCTTGCTGCGGCCCGCCGCGCAGCTCGCGTTGCTCGACGAGCACGGCGGCCTGGGCGCCCAGGCGTTCTCCCAGCGTCGAGGGGACAATTCGGCAGGCCGCCAGGGGCCCGGGCAGCGCTTCCCGGGCCAGCTCGTCCCGCATCGCCGCGTCCAGCCATTGGCCGCTGCGGGTGTAGATGCTTCCCAACACGATCATTTCCGGGTTCAGCAAATCAATGATGATGGCCAGGGTTCGGCCCAGCCAGCGGCCGCTTTCGCGCAGGATGGCAAGGGCTTCCGGAACGCCGTCGGCGGCCAGCCGAGCCACTTCTTTGGCATCCGGGGAGGGATGGCCGGGAATACGGCCGGCCGCCAGGCGGGCAATGCCGCCGCCGCTGCAGAACCCCTCGCAGGAGCCTTCCTTGCCGTAACCGCGCGGCCCCGCCGGCGCCAAGCGGACATGGCCGATTTCCCCGGCGTCCCCGGTCGCCCCTTCGTACAACCGGCCGCCGATGATCAAACCGGCCCCCAGGCCGGTGCCGTGCGTCAGAAAAACCATGGACTGCGTGCCCTGTCCGGCGCCGAACCGCCACTCGGCCAAGGCCCCGGCATTGGCGTCGTTCATCAAATACCCCCGACCGCCAAAACGCTCGCTGAGCCAGGCGACAATCGGGATCCGGTCCCACCCCGGCAGGTTCGGCGGCGACAGAATCAGCCCCCCGGCCGAATCAAGAGGCCCACCGCACGCAATTCCAAACCGCGGAGCAGGGCCGGGCGCCAAGGACGCCACCGCCGCACAGACCGCCGCCCAGGTCGACGACACCGAACCGGTCGGAAAAGCGATGGTCGACTCCAGGCAACCGCTGTCGTCAGCCCGCGAAACTGAACACGTTGTGCCGCCAAGGTTGACTCCAATGATCACGCTGCCCATCCTGTCCACGCTGTCGAGAACGACTACTGCCCGCCACCATGACATCCGCCACCGCCGGAGGATACACGGATTCCGACTCCGCCCCTCCGGCGCGCTTTGTCCAGCTGTCGCCGCCGCGGACCGGCCCGGCTTACGGCAGGGCCTTGCGATTCCGGCCTAGTTTTCCGTAGGCGTCCATGACCAGCCGGCCAAGAACGCTTCCGGGCTCCACGCCAGACACTTCAAACAGGGCCTGTTCCGGGCCTTTTTCCTTGATGGCGGCCTGAAGCTTCTCGGCGCTGGGGTCGCCGGCCGGCGCAAACAGCAGCGCCGCCGCCATGCCCCAAGCCAAATGCACGGGCTTTTCCCCGCTCTTGCAGACGAGATTGGCGGCGCCGGTCAGGCGGTCGGCGGCGGCCAACTTGCGCACCGGGTCACGGCCAAGGCGGAAAATCGTGTCGCCGAGCATCCGGTTGGTGAAGCGCACCAGCAGGTCATCGACATGCGCGTTGAGCCAAGCCGGGTCGGCGTGAAATTCCGCGACGATGCCTTTGACGCTTTCCCGCAGGCCGGCCAGCATAAAATCGCGCACGGCCTGGTCGGCCATCGCTTCATAGCCCAATTCATAACCATGCAGATAACCCACATAGGCCAGCAGGGCATGGCCGCAGTTGTGAATGTAAAGCTTGCGGGCCGTGAAGACGCCGAAGTCGTCATACGCCGTCATGGCGCTGATCGTCGGAATCGGGCCCACGAAGCCCTTGCGGTCAACCGGCAGCTCCTTGTACGGCTCCACCCGGACCAGACTGACGTCCCGGGCCCGCATCTCCGGCGTCGGCACCGGCACCATCCGGCCAATGACCGTGTCGACGAAGCCGGTCTTTTCCTGGACATAGCCCAGGGCCGCCGGCGGCGTCGCCGCCGTCACCATGCCACGCACATGCGCCGCCGCGCCATGCAGATTCTCGCAGATGATGAAATTGATCGGCGCCGCGCCAGCCGCCGCCCGCCGGGCCAGGCCGGCAGCCAGATTCGGAACAATGAATTTGAGAGCATTGGCGCCCACGGCCGTGGCCCCGATTTCCGCCTCGGCGACCGCCGCCGCCACCGCGTCGGCATCGCGGCTGCTGACCGCCCGCACCGGCCCGACCTCGACGTTCTGCACCCCGGCGTTGCTGACGGCTTCCAAATGATATCTCCGGTCGCGGTTCAAAGCGGCCATCAGCTCTTCATCGACGTCGACAAACACGACCTCGTATCCCGATTCGCAGAACAGCTGGCCAATAAAACCACGACCAATATTGCCGGCCCCGAACATCACCGCGCGCCTTGTCATCGTACCCACGCTCCGTTGTCAGTTACATTATTATAGTCATTGAATGTAGATGCGGGTTGGCAAAACCCGGAAAGGTCATGCCTCGCGAGCCTCCCGGACCTGGATCCGGCGGCGCCGCCGGTCCGCCCCGAGGCGCCACCCCAAGCCAGCGGTCACGGGGCGGCCGGGGCATTTTTCTTCAGTTCAATCAGCAGCGTCGTCGTTTTTTTGACTTCCAACCGCTTGATGGTGCGCATGTCGAAGACGCGGTCGTCCTGCTTGATGGTCAGGGCGAGACCGTCGGGAACGCTGTCCGCCGACCAGCTCAAAACAATCGCCAAGTTTCCTTCCGGCTGGCAGTGCAGCTTCCACTCCTGCGGCAAGTCGAGACCGCGGATGTCCTTGTACAGCAAAGGCAGCTTCGGGTCGGAACTCGTGAAGCCGACATAGCCGGTCTGCATGCCGGGAGGCGGCGCGAAGATGTCAATCCGGCGATCATAGGCACTGGTGGCGCCGTCCTGGCACCCCAGAAAAATCTCGCCGATGTGCGCCTTCTGCAGCTGCAACTTAAGTTCAAAGCCCTGCCCGGAGACGGCGGCGACCAAACCGATAATGCCAGCCCAAAAGAAAAAATGGAAACTTGAACGGATCATGACTGCCTCCAGTTGTTGAGGACTACCGACAAAGGCACTCTATACCCAATCGACAGCCCGGCGCCGGACGGCGAGGCGGAAATGCGCCTGCGCGTCCATCCGGGCGACACCACCAAAAATAATGCCGGGGACGATAAAATCAACTGCCGACGCAGTAAAAGCCCGGAACTGATGTAATCGGTACCCATTGATAATGGCGGTCCTAGTGGCCTGGCGCGCCAAGGTGACGCATCAGGCCCTGAGGCGCCCAAGCGTTGACTTCTCTATCGCTCAATTCTCGATGGGTGACCAATTACGAACTCATCCTAACCGCCGCCCAAACCGCGCAACCAGACACATGCCCACGACCAGGTCACAAACCCTGGCTGGCGGACGGCGCGGATAGGCGCCGGCATGCAGTTCAAACGCCGCCGGGCCGGCGGCGCCTACTTGTCGGCGGCGCCTACTTTTCGCGTGCAAGTAAGCGCCTACTTGTCGGCGGCGGCCGCCATCTTGGCGGCAGCCTGTTCCGGCGTCATGGCGCCGGCAAACAGATTTTGCGTCGTGTTTTTGTGCTCCACGGCCAGGCGTGGCGTCAGATATTGGTCATAATACGGCTGCAGGGACGAAGCCGATTTCAGCATGGCATAGGCCTGCCGCGTCGGGCCCGGGAGCTTCTCCTCCTGTTCCGGCGTCGTGACCAGCGCCGGAATGCGTCCGATCTCACACCATTCCGTCACGACCGGGGCATCCGTGAGGCAGCGCAGCAGTTCGACCGCCAACTCCGGTTGCTGGCAGGACGACGACACGGCGAAGCCACAGTTGATGCCGCCGAGCACGGCGCCGGCCTCGCCCCGACCGCCGGTGACGGCCGGAAACGGCACCGCCCGCATACATTCCAGAAACGCCGGCTGCTCGTCTTTCACACGGGCGACCACCCAGCTGCCCATCAGAAGCATGGCGGCCTTGCCGGAAACAAAGCGCGTCCTGGCCGGGCCATCATCCAGACCATTGAAACCGACCGGAAAAGCCTCGGCCGCAATCAAACCGCGCAGCAATTCCCCGGCCCGCACAAAGGCCGGATCGGCAAAACTGGCGTTGTTGCGGCCATGCGCGGCATCCAGAAAAAGCCCGGTGCCGCCGCAGCGGTTCGCGAGGTAGCTGAAATAAAAAGCCCCGGGCCACTGCTTCATGTTTCCCAACGCGCACGGATCCAGGCCGGCGGCGCGAAAAACCCGGCACAGCCGCAACAAGTCGTCGTTAGTCTGGGGGAATTCGACGCCATGCCGCACAAACAGGTCGGCATTGCACCACAACACCACGGCTGACAAATCCAACGGAACCGCGTAAATGCGGTCCTCAAACCGGCAAAGGTCCAGAGCCTGGTCAATAAAACGGTCGCCCCAGCCGTCTTTCTTGAGAGCAGAGCTCAAATCAACGACTTTTCCCGCCCGCGCATAGTCCCCCAGCGGCCCGCCCCCCCAGGTGAACATCACATCCGGCGGCGTGCCAC
>JAKLHU010000236.1 GCA_022709995.1 Verrucomicrobiota bacterium
ATCGCTTCGCCTCAATCGGATGTCGCCGCCAAGCCACTGCTCACCAGGCCCGGCGCCAACAAAAAAAGAATATATACTATATTGCGATTTCGATATTTTTACATCGCGGCGCTTCAACAAAGTTGGATTTTCCCGCTGTCGAAGCGGTCATTTCCCGCGCGCCACCGGCCCCAAATCACCCGGCCGACGCGGCCGGCGCCGGCCGGAACCGGGGGGGGACAGCCGCTCCCCCGCGGTCGACCCGCTCCCTAGAGAGCGCCCAGCCCGCAAAAAAAACAACATAATCATGCATTTTTTGCCGCCGGCTTTTGGTTTTTATATTAAAAATAGGTTATAATAGAATCTGTTCAGTCGGCGAATGTCATTTCTTGCATTTTCCTCCCGGCGGTCCGCCGCGGGCTGGCCGGGCTTCATGATAGAGATCGTTGAAGCCATGAAAAAAAAGGATTGACAGCCATGAAGAAGAAACATTTTTTCACTCTCATCGAGCTTCTGGTCGTCATTGCGATCATCGCCATCCTGGCCGCCATGCTGCTGCCGGCCTTGAGCAAGGCGCGCGACAAGGCGCGCTCGATCAGCTGCACGAGCAACTTGAAGCAGGTCGGCCTGGCCAATCGCATGTATGCCGACGACAATGACGACCTGGGAACCCTCGGCCATAACAAGGACTATTCGGACGGCACCAACTACGCGTATTTCCCGGGCATCCTGCATGCCTATGTCGGCGACGCCAAGGCCTGGTTCGATCCGGGCACCGACAGCGCGCGCCAGTACACCGTCGTCATCAAGGGCAACGGCGGCCTGTCGGTCCCCAGCGGGTCCGACGCCATCGCCTGGCAGGTCGGCTACGGCATCAACCAGACCCAGGACAAGACCGTGCCGAACGACAAGTCGCGCTTTGACAAGGCCCAGACGCCGCTCGGCCACATCAAGAGTCCCTCCGGCACCATTGGCTTCGCCTGCAACGTCCCCACCGACGCGGCGGGAAACCCCAGTCCGACCGGCGACTGCTGGATCGGCATGTACTCGGGGACGAACACGTTCCCCTTCACCGGCGGCAGCACCATCCCGGCCTCGCACACACGTATCGGTTCCAACACCTATGCCGGCGTGACGGTGCCGTTCCCCCATGCCCGCAGCGCCAACTTCAGCTTTGTCGACGGCCACGTCGAAAACCGCAAGGAAACCGGCACGGTCCTGCGCGAATGGACCATCTGGGACGACTGAGGATCTGGCAATCGCCAGACGCCGTCGCCATTCCCCGTCTGGCGGCGGCAAGGCCACAGCGCAAACGGCACGTTGGGCCGGAGCGGCCCCCAAAAACCGGCTTCGATCATCGGAAAATAACGCCCGACCGCCAGGCCAAGAACGCCAGGAAAGAGTATACTATATAAGAACGTCGGCGGCATGGTCCCGGTCAACGGCTTGCCGAAGGCGGTCCGACGCCAGGACGGCACTTCCGCCCGGAAAAGTCAACAATCGTTTATTATACTTCGCATGAACACCTTGAACACCTTGCTGCAATCCTACTCCGACACGGCGGTCGCCGTGTCACCGGATGGCTGGAAAGCCTTTGCGCGCCTGCTGGCTTCCCGCCGGCCGGCCCGGATTGCCGCCTTCACCGGCGAACAATCGGCGGACCGCTCCGGCCTCTGGGGCGATTTCGCGGCCCGCTGCCGGGGGGTTGACCTGCGCCGCTTCCGCTCCATTCCGCCGGAGCCAGACCTCGACTGCGCCAACCGCATGATCGCATTCCTGCGCGACTGCCAGGCCGACATGGTCGTCGCCCTCGGCGGCGGCAGCGCGATGGACGCGGCCAAGGCCGCCTACCTCAGCGTGCAGACCTGCGCGCCGGTGGAGTCCTTTTTCGGAGTCAACCAATACAGCGGCAAGAACAACCGCCGTCTCGACACCGTCGTCTGCTTTCCGACCACTTCGGGGACCGGCTCGGAGGTGACGCCCTACTCGAACATCGTCGACCGCGGCGCCCAGGTGAAGCGCCTGATTTCCGATCCGGCCATCATTCCCGAACACGCCTTCGTGCTGCCGGAATACACGTCCGGCCTGCCGCGGCGCATCACTCTGGCCACCGGCTGCGACGCCCTGGCGCATCTGATCGAGGGCTTTTTGAACGTCGGCGCCGACGGCCATGACGACCTGGGTGGCGCCGTTGACCCGTCATCTGGAGTGGGCCGGCGTCAACAGCGTGACGCAGGCGACGCCCCTGGGGGTGTCGGAGCTGGGCGCCGGCGCGCTGCCGTTTTCCTATTGGGACTTGTTTCTAGGCCGGATCGGCGGGAGCATCGGCGAGACCTGCGTCCCGGCCCTCGTGCTGGGCGGCGCGGTCCTGATTGCCTTGAACATCATCCGCTGGCACGTGCCGGTGTTTTATCTGGCCACGGTCGCCGTCATCACCGGCGTGACATCCTGGCTGGCCCCGGCCCAATGCGCCCCGCCGCTCTATCATTTGTTCAGCGGCGGCCTCATGCTCGGCGCCTTCTTCATGGCGACCGACATGGTCACCACGCCCTTGAGCCGGAAAGGCGCCGTCATGTTCGCCGTCGGCTGCGGCGTGCTGACCAGCGTCATCCGAATCTGGGGCAGCTACCCGGAAGGCGTGAGCTTCTCCATTCTGATCATGAATTCGCTGACGCCGCTGATTGACCGCTGGACGGCCGGCAAGCCGTTCGGCGCGCCGCGCCATGCTCCCCGGGAGGTGAAACCATGAAAGACATTCTCCGCCTCTGCCTGAGTATCGGCCTGGTCTGCCTGGGCGGTGGCGCCGCCCTGGCCTTTGTCAACGCCAAGACCGAGGCGCCGCGGCGGGCGGCGGCAGCCAGGACGCTGGTTGACAGCGTGAAGCTGGTTCTGCCGCCGGAAACGGCTGCGACCGTCTCGGCGCCGTCCGTCGACGGCGTCGACTTCTACGCCGCCCAGGACAGCGCTGGCCGGACGATTGCGCGGGCGGCCGTCGGCAGCAGCCGCATCGGTTTTGGCGGCGAGCTGAAGGTCCTGGTCGGCTTAAGCCTGGACAACCGGATTCTGGGCGTGATGGTGACCGAGCACAGCGAGACGCCCGGTCTGGGCACGAAAGCGACGGACCGCAAGGCCCAGAAGTCGCTGTGGGCCGTCCTGGCCGGCAAGGCGACGGAGGACGTCTTCCCGCCCAATGCCTATCTGGACGCCTTTACCGGCCGGCCGGCGACGGGGTTCTCCCTGGGCGGCGCCGGCCAGAGCCAGCCGGTCCAGGCCGTCAGCGGCGCCACCATCAGCAGCAAAGCCGTCCTGGACGCCGTGAATACTATTTGCCGTGCCGCGCAGGTCACCGAGGAGAGGTAAGGAATCGCCATGTCCTATTTGCACGAATTCTGGAAAGGCCTCTGGAAAGAAAATCCCGTCTTGGTCCTGATGCTGGGGATGTGTCCGACCCTGGCGGTGTCGAGCAGCGCGAAGAACTCTTTGGGCATGGGATTGGCGACGACCTTTGTGCTGCTGGGCAGCAACGTGGCGATTTCCCTGGTGCGGAACGTCGTTCCCGGCAAGGTCCGCATTCCCTGCTATATTGTCATCATCGCCGTGTTTACGACCATCGTGGAGATGCTGATGGATGCATATGCCCCGGCGGAACTGAACCGCACTTTGGGCATTTTCATTCCGCTCATCGTCGTCAACTGCATTGTGCTGGGGCGGGCCGAGGCGTTCGCGTCCAAGAACAGCGTGTTCCGTTCCGGTCTGGACGGTCTGGGCATGGGCTTTGGCTTCACCCTGGCCTTGATGGCGCTGGGCGGCGTGCGGGAATTTCTGGCGGCGGGGACGCTGTTCGAACTGCAGGTGGTCCCCGGCTGGGAGCCGTTCCTGCTGATGAAACTGCCTTCCGGCGCTTTCATCGTCCTGGGCTTTTTCCTGGCTGGCATGAATGTCTTGAAACTCCGCCAGGCACGGCGCGTAGGCAAGAAATACACGCCGCCGGAAATCGACTGCTCGCGCTGCAACATCTGCAACCGCTGAACCGCCGTCCGCCTGGCCGGGGCATGCCCGGCGCCCGGCCGGGTCACTCCCGTCCGCTTGGGCGGTCGCCGTTCATCAACAGGGGAGGTCCCGGACATGGAAGAGCAGCTTTTGAGTACGCCGCTTGTCGACCGTCATGTCGCGTTGGGCGCCCGGATGGTGCCGTTTGCCGGCTGGAACATGCCCGTGCAGTACGGCGAAGGCATTCTGGCCGAGCATCGGCAATGCCGGACCGCCGCGGCGCTGTTCGACATCTGCCATATGGGCGAATTCCGCCTCGCCGGCCCGCAGGCGGCCGCGATGCGCTGCCGCATCTCGTCGCGGGCCTTGTTGGTGAAGGTGAGGCAGAGGATGCGCCCCGGCTGCACCCCATTGCGGATCAGCCGCGCGGTGCGCTCGGTGAGCGTTCGGGTCTTGCCCGAGCCGGG
>JAKLHU010000237.1 GCA_022709995.1 Verrucomicrobiota bacterium
AGCCGCAAGAAGATCAGCGGCGTGACCCTGACCGTGGACGTGGACCCGGTGTCGCTGCTGTGACTGAAAGGGGCGGGAAACACAAATATAACCTGTAGGGGTTATAAATGGCATTTATAACCTCATGAGGTTATAAGAGAGTCTTTTCCGCCGCGCAGGGGTCGCTGCCCCTGTAATGCCTCCGTCTTGCGTGGCTTGGTGCGCAAGAAGGAAAACGGGGTCAGGAACCTTTACGGCTCCGCCCCCGCAGGGTGCCTCCGGCGGTCAAGGTTCCTGACCCCGTTTTCCTTTCTCCGCCGCCGCCCCCAAGACGGAGGCATTACACGATGCTGACCCCGCGCTGGTCTTTGGCGACGTCGCCGATGACCCAGGCTTTCTCGCCGCCGCGCCGGAGCAGGTCCATCACCATGTCGGCATTGAACGGCGGAACGATCAACACCATGCCGATGCCCATATTGAAGACCCGGTACATTTCCTGGTCATCAATTTTGCCGAATTTCTGGAGCAGTGCAAAGACCGGGGGGGCGGCATGGATGTTGGCGGCTTCGAAACGCACCATGACATGATCCGGCAGAATCCTCGGGACGTTGTCATAAAGTCCGCCGCCGGTGATGTGGGCGATGCCGTCCAGATGGACCCCTGCTGCCAGGGTTTTCTGAATCGCCGGCCAGTAGCAGCGGTGCGGTTGCAGAAGGGCGTCCCCGATGCTGGCCGCCGCCGAGTTCCGGAAGAGCCGTGTCAACCGTGTAGCCGGCTTGCTGGAAGAGCACTTTGCGGGCCAGGGAGAAGCCGTTGGTGTGGAGGCCGCTGGACGCCATGCCGATGGCGATGTCGCCGGGCCGGATGTTGTCACCGGTGATGATGGCGTCGCGCTCGACGATGCCGGTGATGCAGCCGACCAGGTCGAAGTCGTTGCCGTACATGCCGGGCATTTCCGCCGTTTCGCCGCCAAGCAGGGTGACGTTCATGGCCAGACAGGCCTCGGCAATGCCGACCAGGACGTTTTCATACAGAGGCGAGCGCAGCTTCCCGATGCCGATGTAGTCCATGAAATAGACCGGTTCGGCGCCCTGGACCGCAATGTCGTTGATGCAGTGGTTGACGATGTCATGGCCGACGGTGCTGTATTTCTCCATCATGGCGGCGATCATCAGCTTGGTGCCGACGCCGTCGATGCTGGTGACCATGACTGGCTGGCGCCACTTGGTCAAGTCGATCTGGAACAGACCGCCGAAGCCGCCGATGGGGGCGAGGGCCTCGGGACGGCGCGTGGCCGAGATCTTGCTTTTCACGCTTTGCAGCAGCGAAGTGGCCAGATCGATGTCAACTCCGGCGGCACGATAGGCTTCTGATTTTCCGGCTTTGTTCATGGAGTCATCCGGTTATGTGGTTAGGGGGTGAAAGGGAAACGGCCACGGTGGGGCCGACGTTGCCAAGACGCCTTCCCGGTGGCAGGCTCGCGCTTCGGGCCAAGACGTAAGTGTACTGTAAGAAGAAGCCGTGGAAAAGCAAGTCCGCACGTCGAAAATGACTTGCCGCCGTGTTTCGGCGGCAAGAAAAACAGACCATCGGGAGGGCGGCGGCCAAAGCCCCTTTTGGGCCGGAGCTTCTTTCCGGGTGATCCGCCGGCCGAAATCTGCCTTTCCGGCTTGATAAGTCGGCGAATGTCATTATCCTAATATAGCTCCGCAACGGTCATGTGGATAGAAAACAACCCCCAAAAGGACTGAGCTGCGATGCGCATCGAGGAAATCGACCGGAATTTTGTCAGTCAACCCGTGAACGGCCTTGATTTGGTGTTTCTGGAGGCCGGCCTGGTTCCGGATGGTCTTTCCGGCCTGGCCTTCTACCGCCAGGAGAGACGTTACTGCCGCCTGCCGCAAGCGGCGCTGCCCGTGCAAAATGCCGGCGTCCAGGAGCTGGCCTGGCATACGGCCGGGGCCCAAGTCCGTTTCCGGACGACCTCGCCGGTCATCGCGGTGCAGGTGGAATTACGCAACGTCGCCAGCATGAACCACATGCCGAGTTCTGGCCAATCCGGTTTCGACCTCTACCTGGGAACCGGGAACGGCAAGCGCTATGCCAAGACGCTCATTCCGCCCGTCGGCCAGAAAGAGCATGCCGGCGTGCTCCTGCAGGCAGGGACCACGCCGGGGGAAATCCGCGAGGCGACGATCAACTTTCCGCTCTACAACGGCGTCAACACCGTCCGGATCGGCTTGCTGCCCGGCGCGGAAATGCTGCCGCCGACGCCGTTTGCCGTGGCCAAGCCCATCCTGTTCTACGGCTCCTCGATCACCCAGGGCGGGTGCGCCTCCCGGCCCGGCAATGCCTATTGCCAAATGGTGGCCCGACGCTTCGATGCGGAATGCCTCAACTTCGGCTTCAGCGGGAGTGCGCGCGGCGAATTGGCCATGGCGGAGGTTCTGGCCGGCCTTGACCCGGCCGTTTTCGTCCTCGACTACGACCACAACGCGCCCACGGTTGAACACCTGCAACAAACGCATGCCGTCTTCTTCCGATATCTCCGCGAGCGGAAGCCGGCACTGCCGGTCGTGCTGGTCAGCCGGCCGGACGTCGATTTGAATCCCGCTGACGGCGACCGGCGCAAGGCCGTCATCCGACGGACGTACGAGGACGCGGTCACGGCCGGTGACCGCCACGTCTATTTCGTCGACGGGCTCCTGCTGTTCGGTGCGGCCGACCGGGACGCCTGCACGGTGGACGGCTGCCATCCCAACGACCTCGGCTTTTACCGGATGGCCCAGGCGATCGCCCCCGCCGTGGAGAAGGCGCTGGCCGACAGCGGCCAGCTGAGGCGGAACGACGCTCCCGAGCGGCGTTGACCAGCCATGACCAGCACCTACATCCCGTCGCCGGCGGCAAGGAGAGCAGCGGCGGCGGACAGCAAGCAGTGAATAGAGGGGAAAGACAGGCCATGCACCACTTACGTTTTCGCCAGATCCATCTTGATTTCCACACCTCGCCGGCCATTCCCGGGGTCGGGCTGGCCTTTGACAAGGACGAATGGCAGTCGACTCTGCGGGCGGCGCACGTCAACTCCATCACCCTGTTTGCCAAATGCCATCACGGCTGGCATTACCATTTCACCCAGAAGGGCATGCTGCATCCGAACCTGAGCTTCGACCTTCTGCGCAGCCAGTTCGACGCCTGCAAGGAAATCGACATCAACGTCCCCATCTACATTTCCGCCGGGCTTGATTCGGCGGTTCTCGCCGAGCATCCCGAATGGGAATGGGTCGCCGTCGACGCGGCGACGTTGGCCACCAGCATCCCCAGCACCATCCGGCCCGGTTTCCGGCGCGCCTGCTTCAATTCCCCCTACACCGAGTACCTGGCGGAACAGATCACGGAGACGCTGGAGCTGTTTCCGAATTGCGACGGCATTTTCCTCGACATCGTGCACCAATACCCCTGCGGCTGCATCCACTGCCTCAAGGTCATGCGCGACAACGGCCTCAATCCGCTCAGCGCGGAGGACCGCGAAAAATGCGCCCGCATGGGCTTGGAAAGATACTACCAGCTCACCACCCAGGCCGTCACCAACAGCAATGCCGACATGCCGGTGTTCCACAACTCCGGCCATCTCACCCCGGGCAAACGCGAGGTGCTGAAAAAGTACTTCTCTCACTTGGAGCTGGAGTCCTTGCCGACCGGCGGCTGGGGCTACGACCATTTTCCGCTGTCGGCCAAGTATGCCCAGACTCTGGAACTCGACTTTCTCGGCATGACCGGCAAATTCCACACCACCTGGGGTGAATTCGGCGGCTACAAGCATCGCAACGCGTTGCGTTACGAGTGTGCGGCCATGCTGGCCTTCGGCGCCAAGTGCAGCGTTGGCGACCAGCTGCATCCCTGCGGCAAGCTGGATGAGAGCACGTATGACCTGATTGCGCCGGCGTATGCCGAGGTGGCGGCCAAGGAGCCGTGGTGCGACCAGGTCACCAATGTCGCGGAAATCGGCCTGCTGACCAAGGCCGCCGTCGAGGCCTCCTCGGCGCGCGACCTTCCCGGCGACATCGGCGCCGGCCGGGTTCTGCTGGAAGGGCATTTCCTGTTTGATGTCATTGATTTGGAGGCCGACTTCAACCAGTACCGGCTCCTGATTCTGCCGGACGACGTCGCCATCCCCGCCAAGTTGAAAAAACGCTTGGACACCTACCTGGGCAAAGGCGGCCGGTTGCTCTTGACCGGGAAAAGCGGTCTGGGGACGGATGGCAAATTCCTCTTTGACCTGGGCGCGGAATGCCGCGGGCCGAGTCCCTTCCGGCCAGACTACGTCATGTTCAGCAACGGCCTGCAGCCGGCCGGGATCAGGGCGCCGATGGTGATGTACCTGACCGGCCAGCGCGTCCAGGTCAAAGACGGCGTCAGTCTGGGCGACGTCTACGACCCGTACTTCAACCGC
>JAKLHU010000238.1 GCA_022709995.1 Verrucomicrobiota bacterium
CGTCATTCCCCCGCGCTCCGGCCTCATCGGCAGCACGGCCTTTCCGGGCATGGTGACGGAGAGCGGTGATCTCATCATCCTCTCGGTTTCGCGCGCAGGCGTGACGCTCGATGCGGCCAAAACCGAACTTCAGGTCGGCGACATGAAAGTCGACGCCGGCGTCAACCAACTCCAGGGTCGCTTCGGTCAGGCAGAAATTGCTGTTCCAGACGATGGGCACGGCGGATTTCAGTTCGGCGAGGACGGCGATGGCGGCGGCAAGGGAGCACCCGGGTTCGCCGCCGAGAATCTGCAGGCTCGTGATGTCGCCGCTGGCAAAGGCGGCGTCGATGTCGGCGGCGACGGCGGCCGGATTGCAGGGATCGCCGCCGGCGAAGTCCGGTTGGATGGCATGCGCCTGGGAGCAGTAGGCGCAGCGGAGGTTGCAGTGGGAAAAGTAAAGCATGTAGGCCGGGTTGAGAAATTCCTCTTCGCCGTAGGTGATGAAGGCCTTGGTGACGCGGGCGGGGGTGGCGGCGCCGCAGAATCCGCGTTCGCCCCTGGCGCGGTTGACGCCGCATTGGCGCGGGCAGCAGCGGCACGGGTTTTCCAGTTCACGGGCAGCCTCCAGCCGGGCCGTCCAGTCGCGTTCAGAGGCGTTCTGGAGATGGCTCAGAGCCATGGGCGGGAAGCCGGTTTGCGAGTGGCGGTCAGGGTTTTTCATGCTGGTTCGCTTCGTTGCTGCCGTCGCCTGGCGGCGTTTGGGCGAGGCTCTGCAGTTGTTCAAGGATGGTGTCGCAGAAGCGGTTGCCGGTGTCGGGGGCCATTTTGCTCCAGAGCGCGGTGGCGCGTTCATGGCCGCCGCGGTGGTCGAAGGCCTCCCGGTTCGGGATGTAGCCGATCCAGCCGTTGGCCGGCGCCGCCAGCCAGCTGTACGGGAAGGGCGAGGCGCTCTTGACCCGCAGGGCGTAGTGGGAAAAATATTCGGCCGGGACGGCCGAGATCGTCAGAGCACCGATCCGGAAGGTCTGTAGAAACACGTCCTCGCCATCGGCCGCGGCCGTCATTTTTTCGAGGATTTCCAGAGAGCGTTCGTACCATTTGGCCTTGACCACGCCGCCGAGCGGATTAAAAAAGTCGAGGTCGTGGATGTGCTCGCGCAGGTCGCCGATGTCGCGGTAGAAGGCTCGTATTGGCGTGGTGACGGCGGCCAGCGCGGCCGTGTTGTCATAGTCGGCAATGGCGGCGATCGCCTGGCGGGTGTCTTCCGCCAGGACGGCGCCGCATCGTTCCTTGTCCGCCGATAATTCGCGATGCTCGAAATTGGCATGGATGATGTTTCCGCACGGGCCGTTGAGAAACACGGTCACGCACTGCGGTCCGAAAAGGCGGCTGATCTCCCGGGCGAGGACGCCGGGATAGCCGCCGGAAAGCTGGCTCATGTGGTGGACGGCGTGGCAGGCGAAGTTGATGATGACGCCGGCCAAGTCGCCGTTGGGGGTGCGGAACGCGGCTACGCCGACTTCGGGATCGACGACGCCTTCGTTGCAGAGGATGTCGGTCATGGCGCCGGGCTGTGAGACGAAGCTGCCGTCGCGTTTCAGGAAGCGCCGGTTGAAGTTGATGCGTTTTTCGTAGGCCCGTCCCAGGCCGATGGCGGCCGGGGCGAGGTTGGCGACCGCTTCCTGGGCTGCGGTGGCGACCTGCCCGATCATGAAGTCGAGATACTGTTCATCGCGGGGGAAGCCGGGCCGGTCGATGACGGCGGGGCAGGCGTGGTTGTGGGTGGCGGAGAACATGAGCCGGGACGCCGGAATGCCGGTCGCGGCTTCGACCGCTTGGCCGAGACGGCTGACGACATCGGGGTCGAGGACGACGACGTTGACCGACGCCATCAGCAGGATCTGGCCCTGGTTGCGCAAAGCCGCCACGTGCGCGCCTAAAGGGTCCAAGGCGGTCTCGGCCGTGCCCATGTAGGTGCCGACCGGAAAATGATTGGGGGTGATGTCAATCTGGCAGAATCCGGCTTCCAGCATGGGGCGCCTCCTGGCCGAGAAGAGAACACGGCGCCGGGCGGCGGCGGATTGGACGGACCGCCCGGGGCGGAATATGAGCACTGCAACTTGTTTACGCCGGGAATTGCGGTAAATTATACCACCTTATGCCCGAGTGGTGGAATGGCAGACACAACAGACTTAAAATCTGTCGGAGGAAACTCCTTACGGGTTCGAATCCCGTCTCGGGTACTCCTTTACAGATATCGGACGTCTGAAAAGATGGCCGCAGTTGTGCATTTTTTGAATATATCCCGGCGCCGAGGTTATGCAAGTCAACGCCGCCAGGGCGCGATGATTGGCGCGATGGCGAGGGCGCTTTTGCGCGTTTCCATTATATCATTTCACGGTCGAGTTTTGGCTCTTCCCGCGTATGGATAGACAGCGGCGTTTTGTGCGGTGCCGGGCGCCGGTCCGGCTCCTGGGCCGGCAGGGGTTTTCGGCGCCGTCGGCCGGTTGATCTGGGAGAATGTCATGGCAGTGTCCACAATAGCAGGCGGATTGTTCGTCACCTTCGAGGGTCCGGAAGGGGCAGGGAAGACGACTCAGATTGAGTTTTTGAACGAGGCTCTGACCCATGCCGGGTACGATGTTTTCAAGACGCGTGAGCCCGGCGGCACGGAGCTGGGGGAGCAACTGCGGCACTTGCTGATGCGCCGGGGCGGCGCGCCCGTCACCCCCGAGGCGGAGCTGCTGCTGTTCGGCGCCGGCCGCGCGCAGCATATGCGGGAACGCATCTTGCCGCATCTCGAGCGCGGCGGCGTGGTGCTGTGTGACCGTTTTCTGGATTCGACCACGGCGTATCAGGGCTATGCCCGCAAACTCGACCTGGCGTTCATCGCGGCCATGCATGACTTCAGCGTCTGCGGCCGTTGGCCGGACCTGACCTTTCTCCTGAACATCAGCCTGGCGGAAAGCCGCCAGCGCACCCGCGGCCGTGACGGCGCCGTGCCGAACGACCGCTTTGAAGCCGAAGGCAACGACTTTCATCGGCTGGTGCATGCCGGCTTCCTGGACTTGGCCAGGCGATACCCGCAACGATTCCGAGTGATTGACGCGGAACAACCGGTTGACGCGATCGCGGCCGCGATTTGGTCGGAGGTGCGCCGTGCCCTTGACTGACTTCGAAGCCCAGTACCCGCGGATTTGCCAATGCCTGCGCCAGGCCAAAGCCGCCGGCCGGACCGGCCAGGCTTATCTGCTCATCGGCGATGACGCGGATTTCCTGGAAAAATTCAGTCTGGCCTGGGCCCAGACCGCGGCGTGCCTGGGCAAGTCGCCGGACGGCAAGGCGTGCGGCGACTGCCAGCCGTGCCAGCTGTTTCGAAAACAGGCGTATCCGGAATTCTTCGTCATCCGGCCGCAGTCCAAGTCACGTCAGATCACCGTTGACGCCATGCGTCAGTTCGACCATGACATTTCGCTGGCGGTGCTGCCGGGTCGGTTGAAGGTCGGCATCGTGGTGGAGGCCGAATGTCTGGGCGACGAGGCCCAGAACGCTTTTCTGAAGACGTTGGAGGAGCCGCCGCCCGGGACCATGTTGTTGTTGTTGACCGTGAATGCGCGCCGGCTGCTGCCGACGATCAAGTCGCGCTGCCAGTGCATGTCGCTGTTGCGCAATCGCCAGGACTATGGCCTGGCGCTGCGGGAAGGACTGTTTGCCATTTTGGCGGGGCTGCGCCGCCAGGCCGGGGCGAAAATTGGCTTGCGGGCGGCCGCGCGAATCAGTCAGCTGTTCGGCCAGTTGCATGACGAGGCCGAGAAGCAGGCCGAGGCGGATCGCGACCAGCGTTGGGACGATATTGAGGATGCCCAGATCAAGAAGCAGCTGGCCGAAGAGCAGGAAGCCCGCATCGAGGCGGAGTATGTGCGTTTGCGGGACTCCCTCATCGATGCCATGCTGGCCTGGTTCCTGCAGCGTTTTCTGATCGCCAGCGGCATGGCGGCCGAGTTGCTTCCCCACCCGGAAATGCTGGCCGCGGCCGGGGATCTGCTGGAAAATCCGCCGTCACCCTGGGAAGCCGAGCAGGACATCCGGGAGGTCGAGGATTTTGCGCGCTGTGTGAAGGGCTATGTCGAAGAACGCCTGTCTCTCGACGCGATGTGCCTGAGCATCACCGAGAAAAGGTGACCGGCCGCGCGGTGTCGCGGCGGCCGGCCGCTGATCTGGCCGCGGCCGGCACGCGTCGGGTGTCGGGAAAGGTCGACTTGGCCGCGTTGCCGTTCTGGTATCAACAGCATTTGGCGATGGCTTCGCGGCAGGCGACGAGCGCCGGATTGGGGTTTTCCGGTTCGCCTTCGTATTCCAGGGCGGCGAAGCCCTGGTAGTCGACGTCGCGCAGGGCCTGGAGCAGGGCCGGCAGGTCGATGGTGC
>JAKLHU010000239.1 GCA_022709995.1 Verrucomicrobiota bacterium
TGGCGAAATCACGCGGATACTTGTCCAGGTCCTCATTCAGCCCGAACTGGGTTGGATTGACATAGATGCCCACCACCGTCCGGTCGGCATGCCGCCGGGCTTCTTCGACCAGCGACATGTGCCCGGCATGGAGATAGCCCATGGTCGGCACCAGGGCGATGCGTTCTCCCGCCCGCCGCCATCCGGCCGCAAGCTTCCGTACTTCTTCAATTGTCCGCAATATCTCCATCGAGTGCTTCTTTCCTGACAACCTTAAAACCCTTGATGAAACCACCCGGCGGCGCGCCTGCCGCCGCCCGTCGCAAAATCAACTTGACGCAACGCTCCTGCACCGGCTCTTTTCCTTGCCCTTGTTTTTTGGCTCTGGCTCCGGCAGTGATTTATAGTTGTCCCCGGCAACGCACTGCCGGTCCCCGGCGTCGCGCCGGGCGCCCGGGGACCGAGGGCGCGGGCCTAATTTTCCGGCGGTCCGGGCTTGAAGTCTCCCTCGGTGACTTCCCGGACGTACTGCTTGAGGCCGTCGAGAACCGCCTGTCCGAGTTGGGCATAGACTTTGGCGTGCTTGGGGACAAAATCGCCCCCGAGGCCGAGGATGTCGGTGATGACCTGCACCTGCCCGTCGCAATGCGGCCCCGCGCCGATGCCGATGGTCGGAATCGTCAGGCGGGCCGTGATCTCCGCCGCCAGCGCCGGCGGCACGCCCTCCAGGACGACGGCAAACGCGCCGGCCTCCTGGACGGCCAGGGCGTCGTCCAGGAGCGCAGCGGCTTCCGCCTGGCTCTTGCCGTGAATCCGGTAGCCGCCGTCCTTGAGGACGGACTGCGGCAGCAGACCGATGTGCCCCATGACCGGAATGCCGACGTCGACCAAACGCCGGATGACGCCGTGCATGACCCGGCCGCCTTCCAGCTTGACGCCGTCCGCCCCGGCTTCCTTCAGGTAGCGGCCGGCGTTCATGACGGCCTCTTCCAGGGAGACCTGGTAGCTCAGAAACGGCATGTCGCCGATCACCATGGCCCGGCGGGCGCCGCGACGGACAGCCGCGGTCAAGGCCAGAGATTCCGCCATCGTCACCGGAATGGTGTTCTCATAACCCAGCACCGTGTTGCCCATGGAGTCGCCAACCAGCAACAGGTGCAGGCCGGCCGCGTCGGCCAGCCTGGCCATGATCGCGTCATAAGCCGTCACCATGACGATCCGGCGGCCGGACGCCTTCATCTTCGCCAGGTCGCGCACCGTGTAGCGTCGTTCCAATGATTCCATAAATAGTCTGCCTTTCCGTTATTTCTCCGGGTGGGAAGCCGGCGGCGCCGCCGGTTCCGACTTGGCGAATTGCTCCAGGGCCGCCAGGGCGCCGCGATGCCCGAGCGAAGCGGCTTGGACAAAACAGTCCCGGGACGCCTGCCGGTCCGGCGGCGTCCCCCGGCCCTGCAGCAGGCACATCCCGAGCTTGAAGAGGGCTTCCGGCTCCGCCTGGGCGGCGGCGCGGCGGTACCACCTGACCGCCGCGGCCAGGTCGACGGCCGTGCCGACGCCCTCCTCGTGCAGCATGCCCAGGCGCAATTCGGCCGGCGCATAGGCCTGCACGGCGGAACGCTCGATCCAGCGCCGCGCGTCGGCCGGGCTTTTGGGCACGGCCTGGCCTTCCAGATATGCCATTCCCAAGTGATATTCGCCCAGCGAGTCGCCCTGGTCGGCGGCCAGGCGGTAGTATTCCGCCGCCTTCGCCAAATCGCGGGCGACGCCGGCGCCGTCACGGTAGCAGTTGGCGAGGGCGACCTGGGCCGGGGCATAGCCGGCCTTGGCGGCGGTCGCGTACCAGGTGATTGCCACGTCGGTGTTGCGCAAGGCGCCCATGCCGGTCTGGTAGCAGTAGCCCAGCTTCGCCTGGGCTTCGGGATCGCCGTCCTGGGCCGCCATGTTCAGCCAGGAGAACATCTCGTTGTAATCGCGCTCGGTGCCAATGCCGCGCTGGTAGCAGTCCGCCAGCCGCACCTGGGCCCGGATGTCGCCCTTGAGGGCGGCCCGGGACAGCAGACTGACGGCTTCCGCGGCCGGCGCCGGATCGCCCAGGCCGTTCAGGATGAACAAGGCGACCTTGCGCATGCAGGCGGCGTTGCCGGCGTCCGCGAGCTGACGCAGATATTTCATGGCCTGGGCGTAGTCGCCCTCATCCTCGGCGATGACGGCGACTTTCATCTGCGCTTCCGCCACGCCGGCATCCGCGGCCTGGACATACCAATGCCGGGCCTGGCTCAACGACTTGCCGACGCCGAAGCCGCCGTCATAGCACAAGCCCAAATTGAACATGGCCCGGCCGTTGCCAAGACCGGCGGCCTGTTCGAACAGCTTTGCCGCCTTGCCGTAATCCTGCTTAACCTTGGCCCGGCCGGTGAAATAGATATCCCCCAACGCCAGCATCGCCTGATGGTTGCCTTCCTTGGCCAGCTTCTCCAGCCGTTCCACCGAGATGGTGTCTTCCTTCTTCGGCGTCGTCTTCGTCTTCTGCCGCGGAATGCCGGGCTGTTCGTCCACCCCGAAAGTCGGGGCCTGCTTCCCGCCCGACGGCGTCTTCTCCGAGCCGCCGAAAGGCCAGTACCAGGCGCTGGAAAGACGGGCCGACGCCAGCAGGGCGCAGAGCGCCGCCAGACGGGCCGCCATCGCTGTCATGTGCTTGTAACGCATAATGTTGACTCCTCATCAAAACCACGCCGCCACCGGGCCGACGGAACTACATAATTTATAACATAAACTGGAAATTGATAATCAGAGGAGCTATCTTCACTGAAAAATGCGTAATCGGTCAGCCAGTGCATCTGGCGGCCGCAGTCGTCTGGCTCGCCAAAGTGGCGCCTCTGGCCCGGAGGCGCCCAGGCGTTGACTCCTCAAGTGCTCAGTTATCAACGGCTGACCGATTACTTATTTTGCCGGCCGATTCCGGCCAGTTTGCTTGTTAACTACCAATCCCGTTGTATGTTATACTTTCAATACGCAGATCGATATTCCTGTTTTTTGAGCTTTCGAAAAACATCTTCAGTCCCAAGAATACCCTTTGGAGGCAACATGACAATGACGAAACGTGACTTGGTGGTGCGCGTCGCCCGGCAGACCAACCTGAAGCAAAGCGATGTGATGGACGTGGTCCAACTCACCCTCGATACCATAACGGAAGAACTCGCCGCCGGCCGCAGCATCGAATTCCGCAACTTCGGCGTCTTTGAAGTCATGCGCCGCAAGGAACGCGTCGGCCGCAACCCCAACGAACCGACCACCGAAGTCAAGATTCCGGAACGCGCCGTGGTCAAATTCAAGCCCGGCAAGGAAATGCGCAAGCTGGTCCTGCAGATCAACCCCCAGGACGTCAAGTAAGACAGGACGGCCGCGCCGACGCGTCATGTCCCCCGCGGACAGGCCTGATCTGAAGCCAGCCCCAGAGCTGGCTTCTCTTGTTTACCGCTTTCCCGAAACCGCCCGCCCCGACTTTGCTTTCATGTCAATGCCCGCCGGGCCCGCAGACCTTGCGCCGAGACCCGGAGCCAAAAAAGGAAATCTGCCATGTCATCTGCGACCGAACCACTGCCCGGAACCTCCGATTGCTGGGAACCCGAGGTGCTGGACTGGATCGAGCTGGAAACCGCCGCCCGCGACATCTTCCACCGCTACGGCTATGCCGAAGTGCGAACCCCGATCTTCGAGCGCACCGACGTCTTCGTCCGCAGCCTGGGTGGTGAGACCGACGTCGTCCAAAAAGAGATGTACACCTTCACCGACCGCGGCGGCCGCAGCCTGACCTTGCGGCCGGAGGGCACGGCCGGCGTCATCCGCGCGGTGGCCGACCATGGCCTGGAACAGGGCGAGGAAGCGCGCGTCTTCTATTTCGGGCCGATGTTCCGCGGCGAACGCCCCGCCGCCGGCCGCCGCCGCCAGTTCCACCAGATCGGCGTCGAGGCCGTCGGCAACGACTCGCCGTGGATGGACGCCGAGTGCATCGCCATGTTGAGCCAGTTCCTGGCCCAGATCGGCGTCACCGGCGGCAAGGTCCGCATCAACTCGCGCGGCCTGCCGGAAGACCGCCCGCGGGTCAGCGCCGCCCTGGCCGAGTATTTCACGCCGCACGCTCCCGGCATGTGCGAAGACTGCCAGCGCCGGCTCACCACCAACATCTGGCGCATGCTGGACTGCAAGAACCCCGCCTGCCAGGAAGTCGCGGCCGGAGCGCCGGACCTGGTCAGCCTCATGAGCGACGACACCCAGGCCTTCTTCGCCCGCGTCCGCCAGTCGCTCGACAGCCTCGGCGTCGACTACGAGGTCGCCCCGCGCTTGGTCCGCGGCCTCGACTACTACATCCACACCGTCTTTGAGATCACCCACCCCGGCCTGGGGGCCCAGGACGCCCTGGC
>JAKLHU010000024.1 GCA_022709995.1 Verrucomicrobiota bacterium
GAGGCGCCACCTTGGCGCGTCAAGCCACTACCGCCGCCAAATGCAATGGCTCCTATGTTACAGGGCCGGATAACCGGGGAATGGAGAGCAGGCTAAAGCCTGAACACCATACGCCGCCGCCCACCCAAGGAGCCTGTAACCTGCAAATTGTCCCAGCTGAGCGCCGGGTTGCACACTGACCGATTACGTCCGGATCGGGAAAAACGGCGTCCGGCAGTTGCAAGGCCGGCGAACCGGGATTACACTATACGAAGATTGTGGACGCAGACAGCGCAACAGTTGTCCCGGCCGCGCGCCTCGGTGGCGCGACTGCCGGCTGACACGGTATCATCCAGCCGCGGAAGGAAATGAACATGGAGACGATGGCACGCCTGGTGTTGATGGCAGTGGTGGCCGGCATGACCGCCGTTGGCGGCCAGGAGGCGGTCCCGGAGCCGATAGAATACACGGGGAACGACCTCCAGGGCGACGATGTCATCGCCTGCTGGCAATTCAACGCCGGCCAGGAAAAGAAGGACAGCACTGGGAAAAAGCACGATCTGCAGCTGCGGGGGCAGGCGGAAATCACCGCCGACGGCCGTTTCGGCAGCGGTCTGCGCAGCACCGGCGGCGGTTCCGAAAACGACAAGCCGCAGGGGGCGACCGCCTCCAACCGGCCGGAATTCACCCCGGCCGGCGCCTTTTCCATCGACCTTTGGATGAAGGCGTCGCCGGAACTGAAGAATTTCGGCGCCACCTACCTGATTGACAAGAAGAATTACAGTTACGCCCGCGATATGGCACAGGCCAACGGCGATTACATGTTCTACTTGGCGAAGTCGGGCGAGGACCAGTACGTGTTCACGGCCTCCCTTGGCTTTGAAAAGGACTCGGTCTGGGCGCGTTCCCAGCCGATGGCGGTCGTGCCCGGGCAGTGGTATCACGCAGCCTTTTCCTATGACGGCGCCGGCGTCATCAGGATTTTTCTGGACGGCAATCAGATTTGCCGGGCGGCCTTTGCGGGCCGAGGCCCCGTGTTTCGCGGCAACTATCCGCTTATCATCGGCGACCGGGTCGGCAGCGTTCATGCCAGTTTCCCGGGGGTGATCGACCAGGTCAGGATCATTAGCGGGCTGCGGGAATGCTTTGACGGCCGGCTGGAACTGGAGACGGTGCCGGACCGGACGGTGTTCTACCGTTTTGAAAAAAATGCTGGCCTCAAGCTCAAGATCAGCAATGACACCGACTATCCCGTGACCGGGATTGCCGGCACGGTGACCATTCTGGGGCGCGAAGCGCCAGTGAACTTGGCGGCCTTGCCGCCGCGGCAAAGCCACGTTCTGGCGATGCCGATCGACGTCACGCTGAAGCCCGGCAGTTACGACGTCAAGGCCATGATTCGCGCCGACTTCAAGGGCAGCCAAGTCACCCGGGAACTGGCCTGCCAGTACCACGTCGTCGCTCGCCCGCTGCCCTTCATGCCCGTGGTGCTGTGGGGAACCGGCGACATTGAGCGGCTGCTCGACATCGGTTTCACGCATGACATCCGCCGCTTAGGCAACCTGCCGGAAACCTGGAAAACCGGCGCCCCGGTCAACGAGAGCGGCGGCAGCGAAACCGCCAGCACCGTCGACATGCTGAACCAGCATTTGCTGGCCGGCCTCCGAGTCTGCCTCAGCACCGCGCCGGGAACCTGGGTGAACAAAAACCAGACGGCGGACGAATTCAAGCGCGTCGACCGCGCCGGAACTCCGAACAACCCCGAAAATGCCGCCGTCGCCCACCCGCGCATCCAGCAGTTCGGCTACAACGTCGGCGCCGGCATCGCCCAGACCTACGGCCATTTCCCCAATTTCGACGCGGCGCTGATCCACTCCGAGGTTCGCGACAGCACCTCCTTGTCCTTCCACGACTTTGAAGTCGCCAGCGCCCGGGAGTACTTGAACGGCAAGGACATCCCGGCGTTGGCCCAAGGCAAGAGCGGCGTCTCCTACAGCGTCGTTCCCAATTTTCCCGCCTCCCGTGTCATCCCCGATGACAACGACCTCCTGCGCTTCTACACCTGGTTCTGGAAAGTCGGCGACGGCTGGAACCCGTTGCATTCCAGCATCCACCGCGGCTTGAAGTCGACCGGCCGGCATGACTTGTGGACCTTTTTCGATCCCGCCGTGCGAGCGCCGAGCGTCTGGGGCAGCGGCGGCGAGGTCGATGTCATTTCCCAGTGGACGTACTCCTACCCCGATCCGATCAAGATCGGCCAGGCGGCGGACGAGCTGTTCGCCATGGCCGAGGGCGTGCACGGCCAGAAGGTGATGAAGATGACGCAGATCATTTGGTACCGCAGCCGCACGGCGCCGGAGCTGCCGCCAGCGGAAAAGGACCGGGTGGCCTGGGAAAAGGAGATTCCCGACGCCAAGTTCATCACCATCAGCCCGGATCATCTGAGCGAGGCGCTGTGGAGCATGATTGCACGGCCCGTGCGCGGAATCATGTACCACGGTTGGGGGTCGCTGGTGAAGGCCCAGCATGCCGGCTATCGCTTCACCAATCCCGACACCGCGCCGCGTCTGAAGAAATTGATCGCGGAAGTCATCCGGCCGCTGGGGCCGACGCTGCTGCAGGTCCCGGACCGGAAGACCGACATCGCCGTGCTGGAGAGCTTTTCCGCGCAGGTTTTCGCCGGCCGCGGCAGCAACGGCTGGGGCGGCAGCTGGGAAGCCGACGTCCATCTGATGCTGCAATGGGCCGGCCTGCAACCGCAGGTGGTCTATGAAGAGACCATTCGCAAAAACGGCCTCGGGCAGTATAATGTGCTGGTGATGCCCAACTGCGATGTCCTCACGGAAAGCGTCGTCAAGGAAATCCACGCCTTCCAACGGCGCGGCGGCGTCGTCGTCGCCGACGAACGGCTGTGCCCGGCGGTTTTGGCCGACATTCTGGTTCCCGTCAACGTGCGGACGTCGAAGCCGGATGTCGACAAGGCGACCTTGCAGCAGATGGCGGCCAGTCTGCTGCAGAACCTGCTGCCGTTCTACCGGCGTCACTTCTGGACTGACAACGCCGACCTGGTGCCGCGCATGCGTCAGTTTGGCGAATCGGAGTACCTTTTCGTCATCAATGACAAGCGCACCTTTGGCAACTATGTCGGTCAGCATGGTCTGGTCATGGAGGACGGCTTGCCGCATGCCGGCACGGTCAGCGTGGCCCGGAGCGGGAGAATCTACGATTTGTGCGCACATGAGGAAGTCAAGACCACGGTCAGCGACGGCGTGACGTCGTTTCCGATCGCCCTGGGGCCCGGCGAAGGGCGCCTTTTCCTGATCACTCGCACCCCGTTGCAGAAAACGGCCTTGACGCTGCCGCGACAGGTGTCGCGTCCCGCCGCCGGTTCGGCCGGGGAGTCTCTCTGTCAGCTGCAGGTCAGGATCACGGACCGGGGCGGGAAAAGCCCGGAGGCCGTGGTGCCGGTGGCCGTCCGCATTGTTGACCCGAATGGCCAGGAAGCGGAGTACAGCGGCTATCACGCCGCCGTCAACGGCGCGCTTGACCTGACCCTGCAGCCGGCGGCCAATGACGCCCCCGGCGTCTGGACGGTGACGGTGGAGAATCTGGCCAGCGGCGAAATCGCCAGCAAGACCGTGACTGTGCAGTGACGTCCTGCCGCTCGTCGGGCTCCTTCGGGATGACGGCCAAAATCATGCCGCCCAGCGGCCGGGGCGCGAAAGCAAGGGGCGGCGATGACCGCCGGAACGGCAATCCTGGTGCGTCTTCAGCGAGAGGTGGCGGTGACCAGGCGGCAGCGAAAGCCTGGCCGGGTCGACCGTCTAAAAATGGCGAACACGGGCGCAGCTGGCAGAGAAGCAGGACAAGGCTGCGCCTGACGGGCACCCGTTGGCTTTCCCGGACCGGAGCGGATTGGCCGCCATGACGATGACGGCGCTGGCCGCCAGCACGAACCTCCAGCTGTTTGCAAAAAATATTTTTCGAGCCGGCCGGGCCCGCGGCCGGCGTTGTATTGAAAGTCATAATGTATTTATTTTATGATGGATATGAATGAAATCATGTGCCCCTGATTTTTTCTGAACTGGGGTTTTCAAACTGCTGGTGTGGCATTATATTGTTTATTCGCTTTTTTATTCAGACAGTGGCATTGCCTGCGAGCAAGCGTAGCAACGAATGGAGAAGAACCTGTGAAAAATTGCGCTCCGGAGAAGATTAGGAATTTGGTGTTGGCCGGCCATGCCGGTTCCGGCAAAACGACGCTGGCGGACCTGATATTGTTCAAGGCCGGCATGGTCGGGCGTTGCGGCAGTGTTGACAACGGCACAAGCGTGTCGGACTTCCGCCCTGAGGAGCAGGAGCGCAAGGCGAGCATTTACACGGGCGTTCTGCATGCACCCTGGAAAGACGGCCATCTTTATATCCTGGACACGCCCGGCAATTCCGATTTTTGCGGCGAAGCGATGAACGCGATCAACATTTCCGACCTGATGGTTCTGGTTGTGGACGCCATGCTGGGCATCGGCCCGGGCACGATCCGCGCCTGGAAGCAGGCGACGGAACGGAACATGCCGCGGATGATCTTCATCAACGGCTGCGACCGCGACCAGGCGAATTATGCCACCCTTCTGGAGACGATCCAGCACAATTACGGCGCCACGACCTGCATCCCGTGCACCCTGCCGGTGGGCGAGAAGGCCGCCTTGAGCGCGGTGGTGTCGGTCCTGGCCGAGGACGCCCCGGAAAGCGCCCAGAGCTACAAACAGGCGATCATCGACGCCGTCGCGGAAAGTGACGAGGCATTGATGGAGAAGTATTTTGAGGCCGGCGAATTGACGCCGGCGGAGCTGTCCGCCGGTTTGCGCAAGGCCGTCCTGGGCGGATCGCTGATTCTGATGTTTGCCGGCAGCGCGGCCAAGGACATCGGGATCAGCGAGTTCTTGGACACCGTGCTGGCATGCGGCCCGTCCCCGCTGGACCCGATTCCACTGCGCCTGGATGAGGGCGAGGTCAATCGCACGGCGACTGACAGCCTCGGTTACGTCTTCAAATCCGTCAACGACTCCTTTATCGGCCAGATGAACTATGTGCGGATTTTGAGTGGCTTGTTCAAGTCGGATTCCGAAATTCTGAACATCACCAAATCCGGCAAGGAGCGGGTCGGGAACCTGCTGTTGGTGCAGGGCAAGGAACAGACTCCGGTGACGGAAGCCGGCCCCGGCGAAATAGTCGCGGTGGTGAAGTTGAAGAACACCGGCCTGAACGATCTGCTGGGCAGCAAGGCGGTGGACAGCAAATTCAGCCCGGTGAATTATCCGCAGCCGACGACGGCGTACGCGGTGTCGGCGACAGCGAAAGGCGAGGAAGACAAGTTGGGGGCGGGCTTGCAGCGCCTGGCGGCGGAAGACCCGACCATCCACATCGACCGCAACGCCGAGATTCGGCAGACGGTGGTGAACTGCATGGGCGACCAGCAGATCAACCTCATGGTCAGCCGGCTGAAGAATGACTTCAAGGTCGCGGTGACTCTGGAAACGCCCCGCATTCCGTACCGCGAAACGGTCACCGGAGCCGGCACGGCCCAGTTCCGGCACAAGAAGCAATCCGGCGGCCATGGCCAGTTCGCCGAAGTGCATCTGCGCATCGAGCCGTTCACGTCCGAAGATGGCAGCGAGGAATTCCTGTTCGCCAACGAAGTCGTCGGCGGCAACATTCCGAAGAACTACATTCCGGCGATTGAGAAGGGCGTCACCGAAACGCGTCTGGCCGGGCCGTTGTCGCGCTCGCGGGTCATCAATTTCAAGGCAACCGTCTTTGATGGCAAGTACCACGACGTCGATTCGTCGGAAATGGCGTTCAAAATTGCGACGCGGGGTGCGTTCCGGGAAGCCATGGCAAAGGCCAAGCCAATGCTTTTGGAACCGATCATGAGCTTGCGGATTGTTTTCCCGGATGAATACATGGGAGCAATCAGCGGAGACTTGAATTCACGGCGCGGCCGCATTCTGGGCATGGACCGTGATGATGCCCTGCAGGTGGTCAATGCCGAGCTGCCGCTGGTCGAAGTCTACAGCTATCCGACCCAGCTGCGGTCCATGACCCAGGGTCGCGGCAGGTTTGAAATGAAGTTCGACCGCTATGACCCGGTCCCGAGCCAGCTGGCGGCCAAGATCCAGGCCGAGGCCGCGCGGCAATTGGAGGAAGAGGAAGAATAAGCTTTCCGACGCGGCTACGGCCGTCACGGCAACCGCGGCTTGACGCTTGCAACCATGGTCACGGCGTATGTCGACATGCCTTGGCTTAGGCGTCCACGCCTTCAGGCACGGAATGTCTTGGTTGCCGGCGCACCGGCCAGGCGGAAAGAGCGTGTGCAACATCCTGCCGGTCAAGGAGTCCATTCGCCTGCCAAGCTATTCCAGCCTGGCAGGCGTTTTGATTTTGGAAATGCGGGCCCATGCCAGACCGAGGCGTAGCCGGCTGGGCGAAAAAGAAACCCGCCCCCGAGGAACAGGACGGTGAGGATGGGAGCGGAGCGGATCGGAGCGGCGACCAGCGGCGACGGCCATGACGCCAGAGCACGGTGTTGGCAGAGCGCCGCCAGAATGCAGAAGGGAACCGGAACTCGGAAAGGCTGGCATCATAATGAAATTGCTGTTAAGTCTGCTGACGGGACTGGGGTTGGGTTTGAGTGGCATGGCCGTGGACCTGGTCCGGAACGGCGAGGCCAAGTGCGCCGTCGTAGCCGGGGACGAGGTGGTCGAACAGCATGCGGCCGCCGAACTGCGGGCCTATTTGCACAAAATCACCGGGGCCGAGGTCGGCACGGCGCCTGGTGACGGCCTGGTCACGGTTCGGTTTGCGCTGATTGCCGACGGCGCCATTGGCGCCATGCCTGGGGCCGCGGAGGTCCGTGACGACGGTTTCCTGCTGGCGGCTTCGGAGCGCGAGCTGGTCATTGCCAGCCGGAAACGGCGCGGCTTCCTGTATGGCGTCTATCAGATTCTGCGGGAAAACGGCCTGTGGTGGCTGTACCCCGGGGAAGAAGGGGAAGTCTGCCCGCGGGCCGACACGGTGGCCGTCGCCGAAGGAACAAAGGTGCACAATCCGGCTTTCGCCGACCGCCACTATCGCCTCAATGGCGGAGGCGGACACGTGCCGGCGACCTACGACTGGCTGGTTCGCAATGGCATGCAGGTCTTCGGCGGCGGCGAGCGTCTGGCGAAATACGACCCGCTCATTTTCTTCGGCGGCCATATCCTGACCAGGCTGCTGGTCGGCTCACCGAAGTTGGCGGATGCCCAGGCCTTGTTGAAGGAGCGCCCGGAGTTGTTCGGTCTGCGCCAGGGCGAACGGGTGGTCGGCGCGGCCATGCCGGAGCGCGGCTTGACCGTCTGCCAGCCCTGCACCTCCAACCCCGAAACCGTGCGACGGATGATTGCCTCGGCCAAAGCCATGGTCGAAAGCTACGGCGGGCGCGAAATCATTTTCTCCCTGTGCAATGACGACCATTCGCGCTGGTGCGAATGCGACCCCTGCGCGGCTCTGGACCCGCCGGCCGAGAAGGCCAAAGGCGTCTACAGCACCAGGTGGTGGACGCTGGTGAACCAGATTTCGGCGGCGCTGCAGCCCAGGGACTACCCGAATCTGACTCTGAACGCCTTGTCGTACATGAATTTCGTCGATTATCCCGTGGGCGTGGTTCCGGATCCGCGGGTGCGAGTGACCCTGTGTGGGATGTACCGCTGCTATTTTCATGCCATTGACGACGACTCCTGCGCCTGGAACGCGGCCAAGTACAGACCCTTGTTCGACGCCTGGGGCGAGAGCGGCACGCGGGCGACCAATTTCGAGTATCATACGGATGTCCAGGGGCCGTCGCGCTATTTCCCGGCCGAACGGGGCTGGGTGCGCGACATGAAGTACCGGCACCGCCTCAACATGTGCGGGGCCGGCATCGTCACCCGGCCGCCGGACGGCAACTTCAAGCCGCCATGGGATGATTACCGCGCCTACAACATGTGGTATTCGCTGTGGCAGCTGCATTGGCTGGGAGCCTTTTTTGCCTGGAACATCAATGCCGATTACGAAAAGGTCTGGGACGACGTCAACCGGCAGTATTACCGAGCCGGCTGGCCGGCCATGCGCGACTACCGTCTGCTTCTGGAAAAGGCGCTGGCCGACGGCGGCGAGCCGGTGCGCTGGGGCGGCGACCCGGCCGTGCTCGGCAAGGCCTACGCCCAGCCGAACGTGGCCAGACGCTTGCAAACGCTGCTGGCCCAGGCGGAAATAGCCGCTGCCGACGACCCGGCCGCACTGCCGCGGATCACCCGGGAACGCGAGTACCTGGAAAAAAACTGGGCAGCCGGCAGCCGGATGTTGGAGCGCAGCGGCAAACGCCGGGTCTGGGCCGGGCCACGGCGCGGCGCACTGGTCATGGACGGCAGGGGCGATGACGACGATTGGCAGACGGCGCCGAAGAGCGCCGGCTTCAAGGTCCAGCGCGAGCCCGGCAAGCTGGCCGACCCGCAGACCGCCGTCCGCCTGCTCTACGATGACGACAACCTGTATTTTCTGATTGAGGCCGAAACGCCAAAAAATGCCCAGGTGAAGACCACGGCCAAGGAAAACGGTCGTCAGCTCTTCGCGGACAGCCACATCGAAATCTTTCTGGGCAACCAGAAGCACGACGGCAAGTACTATATGCTCGCCTTCAACTGGGGCGGGAAAATCTACCAGGTTTGGGCGCGGGACGCCGGCGGCAACAATGATTTCAACATTGACACCCAGCCCGAAATCGCCCTCGCCGTCACTCCAGAGATGCTGACGGCGGAGATTCGGCTGCCGTTGGCGGCATTGGGGTATGGCGTCACCCCGGATGTGCTCTGGAAGATCAACATCGGGCGCAGCGAGCGCCTTTCCGCCCAGGATGCCCAGCTGTCGTCGCTGTGCGACGGTGCGTTTCATGGCTCCAGTCAGCATTGGCAGATGATGTTCGACGGTCTGTCCCGGCGCCAGCTGATTGAAAATGGCGGCTTCGAGGCCGTGGACGCCCCGGTGCTGCGCGGCAATCCCGAGCTGGACTGGGTCTACCCAACGGGCCAGGCCCCGGCCGCTTGGTTTTTCAGCACCACCAATCGCGGAGTGGCGGAAATCAAGACCGATACGCCTGCCGAAGGCAAGAACTATTTGCACGTTAAAGGCGCTTACACTTTCATCGAGCAGGACCTGCAGCTGCCCGTGGCCAAATCGCATCAGATCAGCTACCAGGTGAAAGTTCGTGGCGACGGCCAGCTCTACCTGCGCGTGGCCGACGGCGCCGGGGCCCGGCATGGCGACAATATCCAGAGAATCGTCTCGAAGGAATGGATGACACATGCGGGCGCCGTCGAGTGCTCCGGGGGCAAACGGCTGCTGATCCGGGCTCATGGCGAGCTTGATCTTGACGACGTCAGGGTGGAAATCACGGCGGCGCGGCCGACCGCAATCACCCTGACCGCCGCCGCCCGGCGCGAGTCCGCCGTGTATCACGCCGGCGAAGAGGTCGTGTTCGTGGTCGGCGCGGAGGACTTTGACGGCATCGAGGCGGCGCAGTATGAACTGGGCTGCCGGTTGCAGGGAGAGGGCGGCCTGGACAAGACCTGGCGGCTGCCGTTCACCGGTTCGGAGGTCGAAATCCCGGGCGAGTTGAAGGGACCAGGCTTTGTGCTGTTGACGGTGGAGCTCTGGAAAAATGGCGCCGTTGTCCCCAAAACCAAAATCACGGCCGGCGCTGGCAAGGAGGTCGGCCAGATTCGTCCCGCGACGCCGGAGCCGGCTGACTTTGACTCCTTCTGGGCGGGGCAGCTGGCGCGCCTGCGGTCGCGGCCGGTGCAGGTCAGCGCCACTGCGCTGACCGTCCCCGAGAATTGGCAGGGCAAGGCCGAAGCGCTCGACGTCCGTCTGGAAGACGGCACGTTGAACGCCACCGGCCTGCTGGTCCTGCCCGTCGGCGCCAAGCCGCGCGGCCACGCCGCCGTCTTGACCTTTTCCGGGGCCAGTTGGATTGGCACACGGCCAGGCTTCGGCCTGGCGGTGGACGGCGCCTGCCTGGTCTTCGGCATGAATCTGCACGACACCATCAATCAGCCGACGCCGGAGGAAACGGCGGCGTTGCGCCGGGTGATCGGCGGTTATCAGTTCCGTGATCCCGACGACCCGGAAAAATACCCGCTGCGGGATGTTTTCCTGCGGATTGTCCGTTGTCTGGACTATCTCAAGACGCGTCCGGAATGGGATGGCAAGACCTTGATTGCGTCTGGCGGCAGTTTGGGCGGGGCCCAGGCGCTGGTGGCGGCGGCCCTGGACCGCGACGTCGTCCTGTGCATTGCCAATGCGCCGGCCTTGTGCGACCACCTGGCCGACCCGTCCCGGCAGACGCCTGGGTGGCCCAATCTGCTGGCCCGGGAGAAATCCCAGGGCGCCAGCGCCGAGCGCCTGGCCGCCATCGGCCGCACCATGCCTTATTTTGACATGGTCAATTTTGCCCGACGGGTGCGATGCGAGACGCACATGAGCACCGGTTTCATCGATGAAGTCTGCCCGCCGGTCTCCAATTATGCCGCCTACAATGTTCTGGGAGCTGCCGTCAAATCCATGTACAACGCCACCTTGGCCGGTCATGGCGGCAGCCGGAAGCCAGGCGAGCTGAGCGTGTTCAGCGCCGGCGCCGACCGGGTGCGCGAGCTGGCTCGCCAAGCGGCGAAATGACTCGGGGGGAAGGAGCAGGGGAGAGTTACTTTCGTCACCATCGCCAAGTCCGGCCTGCCGTCGTGCCGGGCTTTAGACTTTGGGCCTCCCAGTCAGCGCAGGACGGCCTTCAAGTCCGCGGGGCTGCGATAGACATTGACCGGACCGGTCTTGTTGACGCCGATGAAGGGAATGCCGGCGGAAATCAGGCCGGGCAGATAGTCCAGCGGCCGTTCATACAGGCCCGTGGTGCAGCTTGACATGACGGACCAGCACAGCGTGTTGGAACGGTCATAGGCCTGCTGGGTGAGGATGAATTTGCTGCGGCGCTGCGATTGCACATCGAAGCTCACCTTGACTGTCAAGCCGGCTTGGGCGGGGTTGGCGGCTGGCGTCATGCCCTTGTAAGTCAAGGCGTTGCTGACGTATTTGGCCATGGCATCACGCAAGGCGGCATCGGTGACGTCCGGCGACACGACGACGGCAAAGTCGGTCGCGTTGGCCACGGCCGGCGCGCGCGCCGTGATCTGGGCCACTTTGGTCTTGTTGACGCCAGCGGGCCGGCTGACGCCCAGGTCGGTTGCGACGCCCTGCCGCGAACGGCAGCCAGTCAGGGCCAGAACGCACATCATCGCGATAACACCGACAGTTTTTAACATGGTGATAGTCTCCTTCTTTAAATTAG
>JAKLHU010000240.1 GCA_022709995.1 Verrucomicrobiota bacterium
CGGGAGAAAATCTTCCAGATCAGGAGCTCGGACAATTTCTACATGTTCCCGTTCTACTGCGACCTGACCATAGCCGAAGTCCAGAAAGTCCCGGAAGGCGCCGCCATCACCATTGAAAAAAAAAACCATGACTACGCGTTTGCCAACGCCTTGATTGAATTTTCGGTCAATGCCGCCGGCGGTGCGGCCGTGACGTCGATCAAGCCGGCCGATGAAAAGACCGAACAGGTGCACGCCTCGAAAAAGTGCTTTGCCGCCACCGGCGGCCTGCCGGGGCCCTTTTTTGACCAGGCCTTCGCCATGACCGCCCGGGAACAGACGCCGGATCGCGTCGTCGCCGAGTTTGCCATGGCCGCGCCTTCCCAAGGCCAGCGGCTGACCCAGACCGTCGCCCTGCGGCGCCAGGAAGCCGGCTTCACCGTCGACCTGGCCTGCGTCAATGCCAACCCGCTGGAACAGTCGTTCGATCTGCGCTGGCACCCGGAACTGCGCATCGGCAACGCCGCCGACACGGCGGACCATTTCTTCGTCCCGACCGGCGGCGGCGTCAAGGACATCCCATTCCGCGCCTTGAATTCCGGCCATGCCATGCCCCCGTCCGGCAACTGGGCCGCCATCGTCGACACCCGCCAGAAACTGGCCTATGTCTCGACCTTCGTCCAGGAACAAGTCCAGCGCGTCTATATCTGGGAATCCGGCGACTTCTATACCTTTGAAATCTTCGCACCCAAGACCACGGTTGCGCCCGGCCAGGCCTTGAAACTCAACCTGGGCTTCTACCTGCTGCGCGGTCTTTCGGGCCTCGACGCGTGGAAAGACGGCCTCGCGGCGTATGCCGATGTGTCACCGACCGTCAACCAGACCAGGCCTTTCACGGCCCGCCTCGAGGCCGCGTCGATATCCCCGGAAACGAAAACGGCAGACCTGACCTGCGAACTCTGGAAGCAAGGCGCCAAGATCAAAACCCTCACGACCGCCACTCTGGCCATCGCCTTCGACCTGCCGATCGCCGTCGACCTCGCCGATGACCTGGGCAACCTCGAGGACGGCGACTACACCCTCCGGCTGCACGTGGCCATCGCCAACGGCCCGGAACTGGTCGCGGAAAAAACCGTCAGCTTCACCGGACAGGCCAGCAACGCCAAAATCAAGCAATACGAAAAAGACATCGCCGAACTCAACGCCCGCCGTGACCTGACCCCGAAGGAAGTCTTCCAGCGCCGCGTCGAACTGGAGGAATTCCGGCGGAACATCCAGTAACCAAGCTCGGCTTCGTGAAACGCTTGGCTGCGGCCGCCGGCCGCGACCACGCGTTCCAGCCCGCACCTGAAGTCAGCCTTTCTGGCAGGTCGCGGCCGCCGGCCGTCACATGGGAACGGCCAGCGCAGCGCGCCGTGCTCACAGCCTCGCGCCGGCCCGGTGCTGCAACCAGGCGTCGGCCAAGACCAGCGCGGTCATGGCCTCGATCACCGGCACGATCCGAGGCACAATGCAAGGATCGTGGCGGCCCTGGACAACGATGGTGACCGGGTTTCCTTGCGTGTCAATCGTCTGCTGCGGCTGGGCGATGGAAGCGGTCGGCTTGACGGCCACCCGAAAGTGCAACGGCGCGCCGGTGCTGATCCCGCCCAGAACGCCGCCGGCATGATTCGACGCGAACCGGCCGCCCGCCAGCATCGCGTCATTATGCACGGCGCCAAGCATGCGCGCCGCGGCAAAGCCGCTGCCAAATTCAATGCCCTTGACCCCGCCCAGGGACATGACCGCCTTCGCAATGTCCGCATCAAGTTTGTCAAACACCGGCTCGCCCAGCCCGGCCGGCAGACCGATGGCCTCGCAGGCGACGATGCCGCCGACGCTGTCGCCCCGGGCCGCCGCCGCCTTGATCGCGTCGGCCATGGCCGCGGCCCTGAACGCGTCGGGACAACGGACCGGGTTCTTTTCGACCTCGTCCCAAGCGAACACCTCGGCCCTGATGCCGGCGATTTCAACGCTGCCCGCCCGCACCGAGATGCCGGCCTGGCGCAACAGCAGCTTGGCCACGGCGCCGGCCGCCACCCGGGCGACCGTCTCGCGACCCGAGGAACGCCCCCCGCCGCGCCAATCGCGCCGGCCATACTTCCGCTCATACGTGTAATCCGCGTGACCGGGACGGAACACCCCGGCCAGCTCCGTGTAGTCGGCGCTGCGCTGGTTCGTGTTGCGGATCAACAGCGCGATCGGCGCCCCGGTGGTCACGCCCTCAAACACGCCCGAAAGAATCTCGCACTCGTCCTGCTCCTGCCGCGCCGTGACCAGCGCCGACTGCCCCGGCCGACGACGCGCCAGCTCCGGCATGATCGCCTCCACGCTGAGAGGCAAACCCGCCGGAACACCGTCCAGAACACAACCCAAAGCCGGACCATGCGACTCGCCAAACGTGGCAACACGAAACAAACGACCAAAAAAATTTCCAGACATGTGCCTTCTCTCGTTGTTGTGACTGGCTGTTATCTCACTTCGGGGCCGGGGTGTCGTTCTGGTTCTCCGCGGCCGGGCGTCTGTCGAGGGCCGTCGTAATTCGGTCGGCTTCCTGTTCCGGCGTGCTGTCCTCGTGGAGGCGGTGAACGATGTCCGCCAGTTGCCGGTAGACCGCCAGACGCACGTCGCACATCCGCATAAATTCCTTTTCGGGGTCGGCCGCCGTCGCCAGAAAAGGCGGCAGGCCCCCGGCCAGAATGCGGCGGAAAGCCGTTGCCGGCGAAATGTCCAGCAGGACGATCCGGCCCAGGCCATGCAGAGATTCCGGCCGGACAGAAGGATTCATCGGCGTGCCGCCGCCCAAAGCCACCACCGCCGCCTGCCCGGCCGCGGCCAGGGCCTGCACGGCCAAAGCTTCATAGCGCATGAACCCTTCGCCGCCCAGCAGACGATACATGTCGCGGACCGTCAAGGCCCGACCGGTTTCCCGCTGATAAACCGCCTCGGTCTCGCGGTCCAAGTCAACAAACGGCAGATTTAGCCGACGGCTCAACGCCGCGCCGATGGTGCTTTTGCCGCAGTGCTTGATTCCGCACAGCAGAATGCCGCTGGAGCTGGCGTCAGTCATGCAGGACCTCCCGGATCGCCGCCAGCACGTCGGCGTCGGCAACGTCGTCAACGATCGACGCCTGGCCGATGCCGGCGGGCAGGACCAGGCGAAGGCGGCCGGAGCGGTTCTTCTTGTCATGGCGCATCGCCGCCAAAACGGCCTCGGCGGCCACACCGGGACAGCCGCAATGCTCACGCCCAAGTCGATACTTGGCCAGCAAAGCCTGCAGGCGAACCGCCTCGGCCTCGCCCCAGCGCCCGAGACGCACCGCCAAGCGCCCCGCCGCGGTCATGCCCCACGCCACGGCCACGCCATGCGGCAATCGGTAGCCCGACAGCAACTCCACCGCGTGCCCGAACGTATGGCCAAAATTGAGCAGCTCACGCACCGCGCCATGCGTCTCAAATTCATCCCGGGCGACAATGCCCGCCTTCAAACAGCACGATTTGCGGATGATGGACCGGAGAAAATCTTGGTCCCCCCGCGCCGCCAAAAACTCCGGCCCGCGCTCCAGAAACGCAAAAAAATCACCGTCCAGGGCGACGCCGTATTTGATGACCTCGGCCATTCCGGCGGCCATGTGCTCGACCGGAAGCGTTCGCAGAAAATCGGTTTCGATGAACACTGCGGCCGGCTGATGGAACGTCCCCAGCAGATTCTTGCCATTGGGCAGATCGACCCCGGTCTTGCCGCCGACCGAGGAGTCGACCATGGCCAGCAGGGAAGTCGGAACCTGCCAGAAGTCGACGCCGCGCATGTAAATGGACGCCGCAAAGCCCGTCAGGTCGCCGGCCACGCCACCGCCCAGGGCAATGAACAAGGCGTCGCGACCGCAGCCAAGGCGCAGCGCCGCCTGACAGATTTCAGCCGCCGTCGCCAGCGTTTTCGACGCCTCGCCAGCCGGAAACACCCAGGTCGAAACCGCCTTGGCGCCGGTCAGTGCCGCCGTCACCAGACCGCTGTATTGCGCCGTCACGGCGTCGGCGACCACCAAGATGATCCGGCCGTCAACAGGATGACTGCATATCTGCCGCAAGCCGTCAAAGTAAATCGGATAGGACCGGCGACCCAATTCCACCCGCAGTGTGTTCTCGCCCTCTTTCATGGCGCCGTCTCCAGAACTGCCCCCAGCCGCCGAAAATCCTCGACAAAGCCAGGATAGGTGACGGCGGCGGCTTCGGCCCCGTCAATGACCGACGGCCCGTCCGCCGCCAGCGCCGCCACGGCCAAGGCCATGAAATCACTGGAAGAGAAGGGCCTGGTGACCAGAGAACAAGCGCATGACGATAAGCGGGCCAAACGGATTCACACCACCGCCAAGGCCAAGCAG